>PQAQ01000194.1 GCA_003105305.1 Candidatus Methylomirabilota bacterium | reverse complement strand
CCGATCCTGGGCATCTGCCTGGGACTTCACTTTCTGTTCAGCGAGAGCGAGGAGTTCGGACGTCACGCGGGCCTCAACATCATCAAGGGTCGGGTCGTCCGTTTTGAGAATGCTGCGGCAGGGGCGGTTCGCGAAGCGCCTCTGTACAAGATTCCTCATATGGGGTGGAACCGGATCAGGATCGAACGGCAGGCCCCGATCTTCAAGGGCATTCCCGAGGGAGCATTTTTCTACTTTGTCCATTCCTACTATGTGCAACCGGAGGATGAGCGCGTGATCGCTGCGACGACCGAATACGGCGTTCGATTTACCTCAGCGCTGTGGCGCGACAACCTCTTTGCCTGCCAGTTTCATCCCGAGAAGAGTCAAGCCGTTGGTCTTCAACTATTGAAGAACTTCGCATTGCTCACGTAGATGTTGGTTATTCCCGCGATCGACCTCAAGGGGGGTCACGTTGTTCGGCTGTCGCAGGGCGACCCGCTGCGTCAGATTGCCTATTCTGCCGACCCCGTTGCGATGGCCAAGCGATGGGAGGATGAGGGGGCGCCGATCCTGCACCTGGTCGATCTCGACGGCGCCTTCGCCGGGACGCCGCAACAGCTTGCTGTAGCGGCTCAAGTGGCCCGTGCCATCAAGATTCCTGTACAGCTCGGCGGCGGGTTGCGAACGCTGGCGGCCCTGGAGCAGGCGTTCGCCTCCGGTATCGAACGGGCCGTCCTTGGCACGGCAGCCATCGAGAATGAGGGGTTCCTGAGAGAGGCCGCCGAAACCTATCCCGGTCGCATTCTCCTTGGCATCGATGCGAAGAACGGAAACGTCGCGGTGCGGGGTTGGGCAGAGGCCACCACACTGCTTGCAACCGACCTGGCCATACGAGCGGCCGACCTTCCGCTGGCGGCAATCATCTATACCGACATCGAGCGGGACGGTATGCTGACGGGACCGAATCTGGACGCGCTGCGCCGGTTGGCGCAGGTGACCCGTCACCCCATTATTGCGTCCGGGGGAATTGCGACACTCGACGATCTCAGGCGGCTCGCGACGCTTGAGCCCACTATCGTTATCGGTGCCCTCGTGGGGAAGGCGCTCTACGAGGGTCGATTCTCCCTGAAGGATGCGATGGCAGCCGCGAGATATACATCATGTTAGCGAAGCGTATCATTCCCTGCCTCGACGTCAAAGACGGGCGTGTCGTGAAAGGGACACAATTTGTCGATCTTCGCGACGCGGGCGATCCCGCCGAGGTGGCGGCGCTCTATGATCGGCAGGAGGCCGACGAGCTGGTCTTCCTGGATATCACCGCCTCCTACGAGCGGCGGGATATCTTGCTTGATGTGGTCCGCCGGACCGCAGACATGACCTTTACCCCGCTCACCGTCGGCGGCGGGGTCCGGGTCGTCGAGGATATTCGGGCGCTGTTGCTGGCGGGCGCCGACAAGGTCTCGCTCAACACAGCGGCGGTCCAGCGTCCGGAACTGCTGACCGAGGCGGCGATGCGGTTCGGGAGTCAATGCATTGTACTCGCCATCGACGCAAAGCGAATTGACAACGGTGCGGTGAACTGGCAGGTATACACTCACGGCGGTCGGACACCGACCGGGCTGGATGCGGTCGCGTGGGCAAAACAGGGAGAGGCGTTGGGGGCCGGCGAGATCCTACTGACCAGCATGGACAGGGATGGAACGAAGGACGGCTACGATCTTGCCCTCACGCGAGCCGTGTCGGATGCCGTGACAATCCCGGTCATCGCGTCGGGAGGCGCCGGCTCGCTCGATCATCTGTACGACGCATTGGTCGTCGGAAGGGCCGACGCGGTACTGGCCGCCTCGATCTTTCATTTCCGTGAATACACCATCCAGGACGCGAAAGCGTACCTGCGTGGCCGCGATGTCCCGGTGCGGGATTAAGAGGCGATGGAACAATTCGATCTGACGCAACTTCGATTTGATGAATCAGGACTGATCCCAGCCGTCGTGCAGGACGCGGAGAACGGCCAGGTCCTGATGGTGGCCTACATGAATCAAGAGTCGCTCCGGCTGACGCTGAAGACCGGTTTGACGCACTTCTACAGCCGATCAAGGCAGCGTATCTGGCAAAAGGGCGAGGAATCCGGCCACTTCCAGCGCGTCCACGAGATCTATTATGACTGCGACGAAGATGCCTTGCTGATCAAGGCCGAGCAGGCGGTAGCGGCCTGTCACACCGGCCGACGATCCTGTTTCTTCAGACGCCTGCATCCCTCTCTGGAAACGTCAGATGAGGTGACGCGACAGGAGTTCGATCCGGAGGCGGTGTACGGCGGGAGTCTTGCGATCCTCCAACAGATCTTCGAGGTCATCAAGGATCGGCAGGCGAGGCCACAGCCGGATTCGTACGTCTCAGGGCTGTTCGCCAAAGGTCAAGACCAGATGCTCAAGAAGATCGGGGAAGAGGCGACCGAGTTGGTAGTGGCCTCTAAGAACGGAAGCCAGGAGGAGATCATCTATGAGGCGGCCGACCTCTGGTTTCACATGTTGGTCCTGCTGGGGTACCACGGGATCGCGCCGTCAGAGGTCGCTCGGGAACTGCGGAAGCGCTACGGAAAAAAGAGCAAGGCGGAGTATCGATAAGGCAAAGGCATGAACACCTGCCTTTTTTGTCAGATTGCCCGTCGTGAGCGTCCAGGGAAAATTATCTATGAGGACGAGCAGTCGGTTGCCTTCGAGGATATTCACCCGAAGGCACCCGTCCACATTTTGATTGTTCCCCGTCAACATCTCGCGACACTCCTCGATGCCGACGAGGTCGACGATCGACTGCTCGGCCATCTGCTTTTGGTAGCGAACCGGATCGCAAGACAGATGGCCATCGCGGATCGGGGTTTCCGCGTGGTGATCAACTGCAACAGCGAGGGCGGGCAGGCAGTTTATCATCTGCACCTACATCTGTTGGGTGGGCGCCCCCTCAGTTGGCATCCAACGTAGGAGCGCGAATCCTTCCAATTTGGAGGCGGAATGGGCCCGGTGGCCCTCCTGGTCTTCAAAACCAGCGTACCCGCTAATACCGGGTTGGTGAGTTCGACCCTCACACGCCTCCGCCAACGCCTGTAAAGTCAGCAAGATACGAGAGATCACGGATCGTAATAGGAGATAGCATTAATCTGTCGGGTAGTCCGGATTCAACCGAGGCAACGGCCGTAACTGCTATGCCTGGTAGCCGGAGCGAGCCATGTAAACACAAAGACCTGAGGAGAGAGGCTGTGCCGCGAAAAGGGGTGCAGACGGTAGACTATTCCAGCGTAACGGTGCATGGCGGATTCACTGGACGTGTCCAAGGAGCTGCATCACTTGGAGCGTGATATGAGATGAGGGTGATGATGATGAGACGCGCCGGGATGGGTGGGATGATTGTGGCGTTGCTGTTGGCAACGCCGGGGGTCGGTTGGACCCAGATTCCTCCATGGGAACTGTACAGGCGGGAGCAGGAGAATCGACGGCAGCCGGCGGAGTGGGAACGGCCGCAACAGAAAATGAATACGCAGCGGCCGCGGGACGAACGCCAGCAGGTCGAGCAGCCGAATCCACAGCGATTGGAGGAACGGCAGAAAGATGAGAGGCTACAGGAGCGGCAGCCATAGGCCGTCGAGGAAGCGAACCCGATTTTAATTGGCCCGTTGAAATTGCAGGTCGGCGAAGGAGGCCTGGGCGGATGACTTGGTGTGCTGGGTGTTGATCCAGATGGCGACACGTCCCACCCTGGGAAGCGAGTTCTTGCCGAAAAGCCGCGCATAATCCTCGGCGACGTTACGACGCTCCTGAACCCATTGGCCCAACTGCTGCTTCCCGCTCCGTATGACAATATTCTTGTTAGGGGTGACAGGAGAATAGCCGTCGACGATAGTTCCTACCGGGGCGTTACTATCCCAGAAATAGCCGAGCGTCGGGCTGCGCATTTTGAATAGCGGATGGGGAAAGATGACGTAGACCTGGGC
>PQAQ01000193.1 GCA_003105305.1 Candidatus Methylomirabilota bacterium | reverse complement strand
CGTCTATGAGCGTCGCGGCGACTATCAGATCGTTGCGGAGTATATGGAACCGAAGGGCCTGGGGGCCCTGCAACTGGCCTTTGAGCAGCGGAAGGAGAAGCTGCGGGCGGAGGGGCTGTTCGACGACGCCCGGAAGCGACCTATCCCCTTGTTGCCGGGGCGGATCGGAGTCGTGACGTCGCCGACCGGGGCCGCCGTTCGCGATATCCTCCATGTGCTCCGACGGCGGTTCGCCGGCGTAGACGTGCTGATCTATCCGGTGGCGGTGCAAGGCGATCAGGCGGCGCCGCAGATCGTCGAGGCGCTCGGCGAGTTGAATCGACGAGGCGGGTTGGACGTGGTGATTGTCGCCAGGGGGGGCGGCTCGATTGAGGACCTGCAGGCCTTCAACGAAGAGTCCGTAGCCCGGGCGATCGCGGCCTCCAGGATTCCGGTCATCTCGGCTGTCGGCCATGAGGTCGATTACACGATTGCCGATTTCGTCGCCGACCTGCGGGCGCCGACGCCGTCCGCCGCCGCGGAGTTGGTCATTGCCAAGCGAGACGAGCTCGCACAGCGCCTGGATGACCTGCACGCGCGAATGACCGGCGTCATGCGGTCGGGACTGCACGGTCTGAGGGTTCGGATGAGCGGGCTGAATCGTCATCTACGACTGCTCAATCCGGTCGAGCGGGTTCAAATGCAGCGGCGTCGCCTCGCGGAGCTGATGAAGGGCCTAACCGGCTGCGCCGATCGACGGGTGACGATGCTCCACGGCGAGTTGAAGGCTGTCGTCGGCAAGCTCGATTCGTTGAGCCCCTTGGCCATTCTGAGCCGAGGCTACAGTATCTGTCTGCGGTTGCCTGATCGGGAGATTGTCAAGGACAGCTTGGCGGTCGATCCTGGCGACCTTGTGGAGGTGCGCCTCCATCGCGGCCGGTTGCGGTGCGGCGTCCGCGAGGTCCAGCGCCAAGAGGGATAGGGATGGACACAGAAGAGATGCCGTTCGAAGAGGCGCTCAAACAGCTCGAGGCGATCGTCTTCCGACTCGAGCGAGGGGACCTGCCGCTTGAGCAAGCCCTCTCGGTCTTCGAGGAGGGGGTTCGGTTGACCAAGTTATGTTCGGCGCGCCTGACCGAGGCCGAGCGCCGGGTCAATATCCTGACGCGCAGCGTCGAGTCGGATTCCGGTGAACTGGAGGAGCGGCCGTTTGAGGACGAGGGTGAGGACGATCTGTGGGGAGGCAATCGTGACGCCGGCTGAACTGGAGCGGTATCTGGAAGATCGGCGGGTCCTTGTCGATGAGGCGCTGGAGCGGCATCTTCCAAGCGCGAACGACTCCCCAAAGGAGATCCATGAGGCGGTTCGTTATAGTGTCTTTGCGGGGGGCAAGCGGCTGCGACCGATCCTGGTTCTGGCGGCGGCAGAGGCGGCAGGCGGACAGGTGAAGCAGGCGCTGGCCGCGGCGGCCGCCGTCGAGATGATCCATACCTATTCGCTGATTCACGACGATCTGCCGGCTATGGATGACGACGACTTCCGTCGCGGGCGGCCGACCTGCCACAAGGTCTACGGCGAGGCAATGGCTATTCTGGCGGGGGACGCCCTGCTGACGCAGGCTTTCATTCTCCTGTCGGCGCCGCCGGCGTTGGGTGGCAGTGATCCGGACGCCCGTCTCAGGGTCGTTCACGAGATCGCCATGGCTGCCGGAAGCCTTGGGATGGTCGGCGGTCAGGTTGTCGACATGCTGCACGAGGACCGGGAGATCGATTTGCCGACGCTGCAGTATCTGCACGCGCACAAGACCGGCGCCCTGATTCGAGGCTGCCTGCGGGTTGGCGGTATACTTGCGTCAGCCGGGTCTGACGAACTGGATGCCCTGACGCGGTACGGCGAGCGGATCGGGCTGGCGTTTCAAATCGTCGATGACATCCTGGACGTGGAGGGAAGTCTGGAAGCGCTCGGGAAGTCGGCCGGGAGCGATCTGCGCAAAAAAAAGGCGACGTTTCCGGCTCTGCTGGGGATCGAAGAGTCGAGGCGATGGGCCCATCGCCTGGTCTCAGAAGCGCAGCAGAGCCTCGTCATCTTCGGCGACCGAGGGACCGCACTGGGCGCAATTGCCGATTTCGTTGTGATGCGGCGGAGGTAATGACCCATGGCGACTGTGAGCCGACGCCTGTTCCCGGATTCCGACGGCCCGGCTGCCAAAAAGGGCGGCCGGATCCGTCTGGACCTCGCGATGCAGGCGCAGGGTCTGGCCGAAAGTCGCGAGCGGGCCAGGGCGCTGATCCTGGCTGGCGTCGTACTGGTAGACGGCCGGCCGGCCGACAAGGCGGGGACCTTGGTGGCGGAGGACGCGCGGATTGCGCTTGCGGCGCCAGAACATCCGTACGTCGGGCGCGGGGGCGTCAAACTTCAAGGCGCCCTGGAAAGGTTTGCCGTCTCCGTCACCGGGCGTGTCTGCCTCGATCTCGGCGCCTCGACAGGGGGATTTACCGATTGTCTGCTGCAGCATGGCGCCGCGCATGTCTACGCGGTTGATGTCGGGCGCGGGCAACTTGATGTAAAACTCAGGGCCGATCCCAGGGTCACTGTCATGGAGCGGACCCACGCGCTCACCCTTCTGCCGACCGACTTTCCGAATCGTCCGGATCTCGCCACTATAGACCTGTCGTTTATCTCGCTTGCCTCGATTCTGCCGGTCCTTCCTCCGCTGCTTGCCGATTCCGGCGAGATCCTGGCGCTGATTAAACCGCAATTTGAGGTTGGGAAGGGTCGTGTCGGAAAAGGGGGCGTTGTCCGCGATGCTGAGGCGCATCGGCAGGTCATCACGAAGGTCGGGACGCGAGCCGTCGAATTAGGGCTCCGTATCCTCGGGGCCGCTCCCTCCTGCCTGCTCGGACCGAAGGGGAACCGAGAATTCTTCATCTATCTGAGTACGATCGGGACAGGTATCGCACCGGAGGACGCGGCGGGCCAGGCTGTCGCAGTCTGCCATGGGCCCGGTCGAAGGGAGAGCGCGTGAAACGGATCGGCATCATCGCCAAGCTGCACAAGCCGGAGGCGCAGGCCATCCTCCAGGAACTGCTGCCGTGGCTGACGGCCAGGGGTGTGGAAGCGGTCCCGGATGAAGAGACCGCCAAATTGGCCGGGATTGCCGGCGCGCAACCGAAACCCGAACTGCCCGGGCTGGTCGATCTTCTGTTGGTTCTGGGAGGAGACGGGACGCTGTTGTCGGTGGCCCGTCTGGTCGGGACGCGCGACGTCCCG
>PQAQ01000192.1 GCA_003105305.1 Candidatus Methylomirabilota bacterium | reverse complement strand
GCGGCTGGCGAAGTGTTTTGGTAACTCACCGGGCTTCTGGATGAACCTTCAGCTTCGATGGGACCTCTACCGAGCACGATCGGCCGAAGCAGAGGCTCTTAAGAGAATTCGTCCACTTCGCGCTGAAGGCTGAGGCAAGAAAAGGGGAACAGGGATTACGTCTGCTCGTGTCGCGCGTTGGTTGTCCTGATACGGTCCCGTCATCTCGCGACCCTTCAATATTAATGTGTTGACAATGGGTTTTCAAAAATTCATACTATGGTAGGCTCATGGTATGAACCTAAGGAGATGATATGGGGAAAACAGTGAAGATCGCAATTAGCCTTCCTGCGGATCTGCTCGAGGCCTTAGAAAAAGAGCGTCAGGCCAGAAGCGAGAGCCGGAGTCAGTTCTTCCGTGAGGCTGTGGAACAGCTTCTTCGTCAGAAGCGCCTCCAGGAGGCCGTAACGCAGTATGTGCAGGGTTACCGGGCTGAGCCTGAAAGCGATGAGGAAGTCGCAGCCGTGCAGCAGGCTAGCATGGGTGCGCTCCGTCTGGAAGACTGGTCTTGAGACGCGGTGAGATCTGGTGGGCGGAGCTGCCTGCCCCGGCTGGTACTCGACCGGTGGTTCTCTTGTCCCGTGATGAGGCATATCCGGTCCGCAGGTTGGTGACTGTCGCTCCGGTGACTACCCGTGTCCGCCGCATCGCTTCTGAAGTTCTCTTGGGTCCTGAGGACGGTCTGCCTCGGTCGTGCGTGGTTAACCTCGATACGATTATCACCATTGCCAAGGACAGCCTTCGAGGACACATTGCCAACCTCAGCCAAACGAAGCTCAGGGCTGTTGAGGAAGCTCTTCACTTTGCCCTCGGGCTGGAGTGGTAGGAGAATGATGGGAGGATTTCCCCTTTACAATACGGCGGCCGGTGTGGTACGAGAAAAGCCTCGATCCGTCAGGCTGTATGTGGGTTCCACGGGGTGAGGGCGATGGGCGGAGAAGCGATTTCCGGAATCCGTAACGTGGCGATTGTGGCCCATGGAGGCGCCGGGAAGACGACGCTGACTGAGGCCATGCTGTTTGACGCCGGCGCGACACCTCGGCTCGGGCGAGTCGAAGATGGGACGACCGTCACCGACTTTGATGAGGATGAGGTTAAGCGGAAGATGAGCCTCAGCTCAGCCTTGGCCTTCTGTGAGTGGAAAGGGTACAAACTGAACCTGATCGATACCCCTGGAGCATCCATCTTTCTGGCCGATACCCGCAACTGTCTGAGGGTCGTTGACGGCGCGGTTGTGGTGGTCAGCAGCGTTTCCGGTGTGAAGGTGCAAACGGAAAAGGTCTGGGGGTATGCCGGATCGGATGGCTTGGCCAGAGCCATTTATGTCAATAAAATGGACCAGGAGCAGGCCGATTTTGCTCGAACCCTGGAAGATATTCGCAAGAACCTCTGCCCGGTGGCGACCCCTGTCCAACTCCCGATCGGCGCACACGCCTCGTTTACGGGTGTGATCGATCTACTGCGGATGAAGGCCCTGATCTATCAGGACGAGCGGACCGGGAAGTTCTCCGTGGGCGAAATTGCGCGCGAGCTGAGATCGATGGCGGAGCGGTGTCGAGTGGCGCTGGCGGAGGCCGTTGCAGACAGTGATGACCGACTCCTGGAGAAATATCTGGAACTCGGGGTACTCTCAAACGAGGAGTTGAAGGCCGGACTGCAGCGAGCTGTCGTCGGGGGAAAGCTTGTTCCGGTCCTCTGCGGTTCGGCCGTGAAGAACATCGGCATACACCCCTTGCTCGATTTGCTAGCGGAACTCTTCCCATCCCCGACCGATCGTGAGGCTATCGCCGGGGTCGATCCGAGAGGCGGGGAGCGCCTTCTCCGAGAAGGCCGCGTCGACGCTCCGTTGGCAGCCCTCGTTTTTAAGACACTCATTGATCCCTTTGCGGGTAAGATTAACCTGGTCCGCGTCTACTCGGGCGCGCTTGCTTCCGATTCTGGCGTCTACAACAGCACCAAAGGGTGTAAGGAACGGATCGGTCAGGTGGTGCTGCTCCGAGGCAAGAATCAGATCCCGGTTTCGGCGATCGGGGCCGGCGACCTGGGGGCTGCGGTGAAGCTCAAAGAGACCGGTACCGGAGATACGCTTTGCGATGAACGACACTCGATTCGCCTGGAGCCGGTCGGGCTCCCAAGTCCCGTCATTGAGTATGCCATCATGCCGAAGACCAGAGGGGATGAGGAAAAAATGAGCTCGGGACTCCATCGGCTTCGAGACGAAGATCCATCCCTGCAGGTCCGACGCGACTTGCAAACTAAGGAGATTATCCTGGCCGGGATGGGCAAGAGCCACCTGGAGATTGCGGTGGATCGCCTCAAGCGAAAGTTCGGACTCGAGGTCCAGATGAAGACGCCACGGGTCCCGTATAAGGAGACCATTCACGGGCGGACTGAGGTTCAGGGCAAGCACAAAAAACAGACCGGGGGCCATGGGCAGTACGGCGATTGCTGGATCAGGCTTGAGCCGCTCCCTCGAGGCGCGGGCTACGAGTTTGTGAACCAGATTGTGGGGGGAGCAATCCCCAAGCAGTATATTCCGGCGGTTGAGAAAGGGATCATAGAGGCGATGGAAGAAGGGAGCCTGGCCGGGTATCCTGTTGTGGACGTGAAGGTTACCCTCTACGACGGTTCGTACCACTCCGTAGACTCTTCGGAAATGGCTTTTAAGATTGCCGGATCCCTGGCGTTCAAAAAGGGGGTGCTGCAGGCGAGCCCCACTCTTCTGGAGCCCATCATGACTATCGAGGTCGTGGTTCCTGATGAGTGTATGGGGGACGTGATCGGCGATCTGAACAGCAAGCGGGGACGCGTGATGGGTGTAGAGGCCAAGGGTAAGACGCAGATTATTAAGGCGCTGGTCCCGCTGGCGGAGGTGTTGGAGTACGCGACACAGCTCAAGGCCGTCACCGGCGACCGGGGCGACTACACGGTAGAGTTTGCTCACTACGACGAGGTTCCTCCGCATCTCAAGGAGCGGGTCATCGCCGAATTGAAGAAGGCGAAAGCGGAGTAAGCCGCTCGGTTCGCTCTTCCTCGCACCCCTCTTACCTCGATTTCCCCTGTACAATTCAAGAGCAATGTGGTATTTTACCTTTAAGTGGGCCAATAACGCCCGCTCTTTCTTTTTTTATAAGGGGTGGTATGATATGGCCGGGGAGGTTGTAGAGCGGGTGACGTCGATCGCCGTCCCACTGCTTACGGAATTAGGGCTCGAGTTGGTGGATGTCGAGTTCCGGCGGGAAGCGGGAGGATGGATTCTTAGGCTCTATCTCGATAGGCGTGGTGGGGTGACCCTTGGAGATTGCCAGCGAGTCAGCGAAGAGTTGAGTGATCTGCTGGATGTCGAGAAGTTAATCGATCACCCGTACACGCTTGAGGTGTCCTCCCCCGGTTTGAATCGACCGCTCCGCCGAGAGTCGGATTTTCTCCGGTTCATAGGTCAACGCGCAAGAATCAGCACCGCCGAGGCCATTGTGGGGCGACGGCGGTTTCTCGGCGTTCTGAAGGGGTGCGAGGATGGGCGGATATCACTGGAGCAGCAGGATGGCACCGTGGTGGTCATCCCTTATGCGCTGATTGCGAAGGCTCGACTGGATCCAATCCTGTAAAAGACAGGGTACAGGGTGTAGGGTTTGGGGTATAGGGTTGAGAAGTGAACCCAGACGGTTCTATACCCTAAACCCCAACCCCCAAACCCTTCATTTGGGTGTGTGATGGGCATCGATTTGCTACAGGTCATAGAACAGGTCGGACGCGAAAAGGAGATCGATCCGGCGGTGCTGATTGAGGCTGTCAGTGCGGCGATCCTTTCCGCATCCCGGAAGACCCTTGGGACCGCTCTTGATCTGCGCGTGGAATTCGATCAGCACTCTCGTTGCTTTAGGCTCTTCGCCGTCAGAAGGGTTGTCGAGCAGGTTGTGAATCCCCATGTTGAGATCTCGTTCGATGAGGCGGAGCAGCTGAGTCCGGGAGCCCAGCTTGGCGATGAGATCAAATCTGAGGTGCAGGCCAAAGAGTTCGGTCGGATCGCCGCCCAAACTGCAAAACAGGTGATCATTCAGCGGGTCAAGGAGGCCGAAAGGGAGAGTGTATTCCAGGCCTTTCGAGCCAGAGTTGGTGAATTGGTGGGCGGTGTCGTGCAGAGAGTCGCAAAGGGTAACGTCATCATCAATCTCGGTAAAGCGGAGGCCGTACTCCCCCCAAGAGAGCAGCTTCCCCGTGAAGATTATAGGGTCGGCGATCGGGTTCGAGCATATGTGCTGGATGTGAAAAAACTGCCTAGAGGATCGCAGGTTGTTCTTTCGCGGACGCACCCCGGCCTCCTGGCCAGGCTGCTCGAGATCGAGGTCCCGGAGATCTACGAAGGGATTGTTGAGATCAAGGCGGTTGCGCGGGATGCGGGTGAGCGGGCGAAGGTGGCTGTGACCTCACGCGACAGCAACGTCGATCCGGTGGGAGCCTGCGTGGGATACCGCGGCAGTCGGATTCAGGCGATCGTCAGGGAGCTGATGGGTGAGAAGATCGACGTGATTGCCTGGAAAGACGATCCGGCTGCCTTCGTCCGGAGCGCGCTCGCTCCGGCTGAAATTGAAAGTGTCGAAGTGGCTCAGGAGGCGCATACCCTGCATGTTCTGGTGGCAGACGGTCAACTCTCCCTCGCGATTGGGAAACGGGGACAGAATGCTCGTTTGGCAGCCAAGCTGTTGGGTTGGAAGGTGGATGTCAAGGGCCGTGGCGAGGTTCAGAGCGAGCCGAAAGAGCCGGTTCAGGCTGAGTTCGAGGTCGCGGCGTCGGCAGTGGAGAGTTCGTCTGAGACGGGTCCGTCGTTGGCGGCGTTGCCAGGCGTGGGAGAGAAACTGATCGATCGTCTGATTGAGGCCGGTCTGGACAGTTGCCGGAAGTTGGCCAATGCGTCGGATGAAGCCTTGGTGCAGGTGGAGGGGATTGGCCCAAAGACGGCTCAAAAATTGATCGAGGCTGCGAAGACTGCGCTGGCTTCGGAGGGCGCCGAGTAGATGGCGGTGGAGCCTATTCGCTCGTGTATCGCCTGCCGCACGAGCCGGCCAAAGGGGATGCTGGTTCGCGTGTATGCCGGTCCGGACGGTCGGTTGGGTATCGATTTGAGCGGGAGAGTTGGGCGAGGAGTCTATGTCTGTCCGCGTCGCGCGTGCCTGGAGCAGGCGGTCAAACGAAATGAGCTGGCGCGTTGCCTGAAGGTGGCGCTTGCGCCCATGACGGCGGAGGCGCTTGAAACGCTGATTCTGGAAGCGGTGTCACGCAAGATCGCTGCGCTCCTCGGACTTGCGCGTCGGGCGCGGAAGGTTGCCTCTGGTGCAGAAGCGGTCGATTCGGCCGTGAAACGCCATGCAGCCCGGTTGATCCTGAGCGCGACAGACGCCTCGGCGGGCACGGCGGAGAAGTTGCGGATTATCGCCGTGCAGGCGGGCATTCCATGGCTGCAGCATATGGGGAAAGAAGAGCTGGGGGCCGCTCTCGGGACGACTCCTCGAGCGTGCATCGCTGTCACGGATCCGTCCTTTGCGGGGGCGGTCATATCGACACTGAATAAGATACCGGTAGAGCGGGACGCGCGAGAGACTGCATGGTCGGACCGCCGAGTCAAAAGCGGTGCGGAGTCTCGGAAGGTGTGGGGGTGATCCGGCGTGGGAATGATTAGGGTTTACGATCTGGCGAAAGCGCTCGGGATGTCGAGTAAAGAGCTCATTGACCGGCTTGAGCAATCGGGAATGCACCTCAAGAGCCACAGCAGCAATGTCGATGAGGATCACGTGCGATCGCTCCTGGCGGCCGCGACGCCTGAGAAAAAAAGTCGGCTCAAACCTGAACCGTCGGCGACGCGTGCGACTGCGCACGTCAAGCCCGTAGAGAGCCGACGGCCCAGGACAGGAAAGACCGAAGCGCCGGCGTCAGCGCCTGAACCTGCGGCTCGGAAGCCCGCCCGCTCCACACAGACCGAAAAGAAAGCGCCATCCAAGACGAAACCGGTTACCGAAGGGGTCAGGACTGGTGGATCGGTGGGTCCGGGCGAGCACAAGGGGCCTCAGAAGGTCAAGGTGGCGCCTGTCGTTCAGCCGCCCCAGACTACAGCAGTGTTGGAGCAACCGCGCTCCACGTTGGTAGCGCCGCCCCCCGAGGTCTTGGAAGCGCCGGCAGGCATAAAAGAGGCGCCGACAAAGACCTCGACGCCGCCTCCGTCTGTCGGTATCCAGAAACCGAGGGTGACGGCCATTCCGCCGACGCGTGAGCCGCAGATCAAGGCAGAGGAGGTCGAACGCGAGCCATCTCCCTCTGCCACCGTCCGTCCGACCGTCGAGATTGCGGAGACAATCACCGTCAAGGAGTTGGCGGAGAAAATCTCGATGAGCCCCAGCGAGGTCATCAAACAGTTGATCAAGATGGGGATCATGACCACGATTAACCAGCCGCTGGATGTCGAGGTGGTCAAGCGCGCTGCCGACCGGCTGGGGTTCGTGGTAGAAGTGAAGTCTCTGGAAGAGACGGCGGCCGGGATAGAGGAAATCGAGGACCCCTCGCTGCTCCTGCCACGGTCCCCGGTCGTGACAATTATGGGACATGTCGATCACGGGAAAACCTCACTGTTGGATGCGATCCGGCAGACCAATGTCATAGCCTCGGAGGTCGGCGGGATCACTCAGCACATTGGCGCCTATCAAGTCGATCTGGCTGGCGGTAAGATCACGTTCCTGGACACACCGGGCCACGAGGCGTTTACCGCTATGCGAGCGCGTGGAGCCCAGGCCACCGATATCGTCGTCCTGGTGGTCGCGGCCGATGACGGGGTGATGCCTCAGACACTGGAGGCGATCAGCCACGCCAAGGATGCGGGGGTTCCGATCCTGGTGGCGGTCAATAAGATTGATAAGCCCGGCGCCGATTCGAGTCGCGTCATGCAACAGTTGGCGGAACAGGGGCTGGTCTCTGAAGAGTGGGGAGGACAGACGATCTACGTGGAGGTCTCGGCCAAGAAGAAAATAGGCATAGACCACCTACTTGAAATGTTGCTGCTGTTAGCTGAGATTCAGGAGTTGAAGGCCAACCCGTACAAGGCCGCAAAGGGCGTGGTGATCGAAGCGGAACTGGATCGCGGTCGTGGGCCGGTCGCGACCGTGTTGGTGCAGCAGGGCACCCTCAAGGTGGGGGATGTTATCGTTGCCGGGTTGCATTCCGGGCGGGTACGGGCGATGAGCAACGATAAGGGCAAAAGGGTTCAAACGGCCGGACCGGCGACCCCGGTAGAGGTGCTGGGTCTGCCAGGTGTTCCCATGGCCGGCGATACGTTTGTCGTGGTCTCCGATGAACGGAAAGGGCGACAGATCGCGATCAGCCGGCAACAGAAGCATCGCGAAGAGATGATCGTCTCGAAGCACCGCGTGACTCTCGAGGACTTGCATCGTCGCATCCAGGAGGGCGAGGTCAAGGAGCTTCGGTTGATTATCAAGGGCGATGTCCAGGGCTCCATCGGGCCGTTCCGGGAATCGCTGGGGCGGATCGGCACCGACGCGGTCCGATTAAAGGTCATTCATGCATCGGTGGGCGCCATCAACGAGACCGACGTGATGCTGGCGTCGGCCTCCAACGCCCTGATCGTCGGGTTTCATGTACGGCCCGAGCCGAAGGCGCAGAAGCTGGCCGAGCAGGAAGGCGTCGAGATTCGGCTGTATACCATCATCTATGACGCCATCAATGAGATCCGGCAGGCGATGGAGGGGTTGCTCGAGCCGACGTATGTCGAGCGGCCGATCGGTCGCGTAGAGGTTCGCCAGGTCTTCGCCGTGCCTAAGGTAGGGACGGTCGCCGGCTCAATGGTTGTGGACGGAAAGGTCTGCCGGGACAGTCAGGTCCGGCTCGTTCGAGACGGCAAGGTGGTCCACAAGGGGCGAGTCGGTTCGCTTCGTCGCTTCAAAGAGGATGTCCGAGAGGTGCAAAATGGGTTTGAGTGCGGTGTAGGTCTGGTCAACTACAACGACATCAAGATTGGCGATATCCTGGAAATCTTCGAGTTGGAATCGGTCGCACAAAAACTCTGAAGATGTTCAACGTTGCAGTTTGCTTTTAATCTTGAGCTTTGAACATTGAACCTTGAACACTGTTATCCATGACTGTTGGAACGTGCCGTGTCGAGTTGCATCTGGCCGGCAATAATTCGCTCAAAGGCAAGCGGCGGGTCGTCAAGAGCATTACGGATCGTATTCGGGGCCGCTTCAATGTCTCAGTCGCCGAGGTGGATCGTCTCGATGAATGGCAACGGGCCACGCTCGGGATCGCCTGCATCAGCAACAGTTCTCGACTGGTCGATGAGACCCTGGCTAAAGTGGTCAACCTCATCGAGACGGACGCCGAAGCCATGATTCTCGATTATGAGATCGAACTCGTGGCCCAGTAGGGGCAGCATGCCGCGCCCCTGCAAATTGGGAGCATGGTTATGCTAGGCAGACGTGCCGAACGAGTCGGCACCCTGATACAGGAAGAGATCAGTCGCCTGATCTTGCAGTCGGTTAAGGACCCGCGCGCTCGCTCCGTGACGGTTACCCGCGTTCGAGTAAGCGATGATTTACGATACGCGAAGGTCTATGTCGCGCCAATTGGAGGAGGAGAGCCGCAACGTCAGGAGGCGCTGGCGGGTCTGACGCGCGCAAGCGGGTTTCTCCGTGGGGAATTGGGGCGCCGGCTGTGTCTTCGCTATGTCCCGGAATTGCACTTTCTGCTCGATGATTCGCTGGAACAGGAACTGCGTTTAGCCGAGTTGTTCCGGCAGATCGAAGCGACCGAGACGAAGGAGCGATAACGATGGCGAGTCGTGTCGATCTGCACCTGCACACGAAGGCGTCCGATGGCGCGCTTCGACCGGCGGGACTGGTGCAGGCCGCCGCCCGTATCGGAATCCGCGCCATGGCGGTGACCGACCATGACACCGTGAACGGGGTCGCCGAGGCGCGAGAGGCCGCTTCGGAACTGCCCATCGAGGTCATTCCCGGGATCGAGTTGAGCGCGAGCCTGGACCGTGACGAGATCCACGTCCTGGGGTATCTGCTCGACGTAAATGACCCATCCCTGCAGAAGGCTCTCCGACGACTGCAAGAAGACAGGCTCGCTCAAGCCCAGGCAATGGTCGAGCGGTTAGGTGCGCTCGGTCATCCGCTCCCATGGGATCGCGTGATGGCCATTGCCAATGGCGGATCGGTCGGACGGCCGCATATCGCCAAAGCCCTTGTTGAGTGCGATGCGGTCGCATCGGTGGATGAGGCATTCTCGCGTTTTCTGAGACGAGGGGGGCCCGGCTATGTGGAGGGTCCCAAGGTTCTTCCGCAAGAGGCGGTCGGTCTGATCAGAAAGGCCCGCGGCGTGCCCTCGTTGGCGCACCCGATTATCGTGGGGGCCAGCGATTACCGCTTAGATCTCAATCGGCTGCTACCGATGATGATGGAGGCGGGCCTGGAGGGGATCGAGACGTACTACAAGGGGTATACCCCCGAGATTACCGCATCGTTGCTGGCGGTCGCAGAGCGGTATCGATTGATACCCACCGGTGGGAGCGATTTCCACGGCGGTGGGGTCGTTGCGGATGCCGAGTTGGGTGGAGTGGATGTCCCCTGGGAGAGTGTCGAGCGTCTCCGAGCCAGAAAAAACGAGTTGGACTCTAGGCCGATTGGCTGCCAATAATCTGGAATGCGTACGATGGAACTCAGCGGAGTACTGAATATCAATAAGCCTGGGGGGATGACCTCCCACGATGTGGTGGACGTGGTCCGGCGTCTGCTGAAGATGCGACGTGTCGGCCATACCGGCACGCTGGATCCGAGGGCGACCGGCGTGCTTCCGCTCTGCATCGGGCGAGCGACCCGGATCGCACAATTTCTGACCCAGGCCGATAAGGAATATCTGATTACGATGCGGCTGGGTATTACCACCGATACCTTGGATGCAGATGGGAAGGTGCTGTCTCAGACCGATGATGTTAACGTGGATCCCGCCAGATTGCGGGAAGTGCTGGAGAGTTTTGTCGGAGAGATTCAGCAGATACCGCCCCTATTCTCCGCCAAGAAGCATCACGGGGAGCGGCTCTATCGCTTGGCCCGTCGGGGTGAAACGGTCGAACGACAGCCGATTGCAGTGAGGATCCACGAGTTGACGCTGTTGGAGTACGACTCGCCGTTCGTTCGATTCCGTGTCAGTTGTTCGAAGGGAACGTACGCCCGTACGTTGTGTGATGACATCGGGCGAATCTTTGGGTGTGGAGCGCATCTGTATGCGTTGACTCGCGTCCGATCCGGTCGTTTTGCGGTTGACGACGCACTGACACTGGAGCGGCTCGAACAGATCGTTGCGGAGGGCCGTATCTTGGATGTGTTGATGCCGATTGCCGAGGCGCTGGGGCACCTTCCAATGGTCAGGATTCATCCGGAGTCGTCTCGAGGTATCGTTCAGGGGGGCGGAATGGCGGCCGGCGCGCTGATCAGTTTCCCCTCGGAGGTGGAAAAGGGGGATTTGGTGCGGGTCCTGGGGTATCGACGTCAGCTCCTTTCGCTGGCTGAGGCCACGGTGACCGGCCGGGAGTTCCCAGCCGTCGATCCGCGCCGAATTGTGTTGCGACCGGTACGAGTCCTCGCCGGGCAATGATTGTCATAGATCGGATTGAGGATCTGAACGGCGAGTATCCCTTTCCTGTGGTTGCGGTAGGGACTTTCGACGGGGTCCATCTGGGACATCGTGAGATTCTGGACCGTGTGGTGCGACGCGCCCGCCAGGCAGGGGGAACGGCAGCCGTCTTTACCTTCGCGCGACATCCATTGGAGGTTGTGAACCCATCAAAGGCTCCGCCGCTCATTACACCGTTGGCGATCAAGCGCGAGATTATGACAGCGGTCGGTATCGATCTGATGATCGCTGTCAACTTTACCTCATCTTTGGCTGCGACCTCGCCGCGCGATTTTGTGACGCGCTACTTGGTCGATCGACTTGGCGCACGGTGTGTGTGTGTTGGGTACGACTTTGCCTTCGGACAGGCCAGGGCCGGTTCGCCGGAGCTGCTCAAGGAGCTTGGCAAGACACATCAGTTCGAGGTCGATGTGATTCCAGCGATGAGAGTTGACGGCCACGTGGTCAGTTCCACGCATATCCGCAGCCTGCTTGTACTAGGGAAACTACGCCAGGCGACTCGCTGTCTCGGGCGACCATACGCCATTACTGGAGTTGTCGAGAGCGGCGCCGGACGGGGGAGGGGACTCGGGTATCCAACGGCGAATCTTCCCGCGACAACAGACGTGATCGTGCCGGATGGCGTGTACGTCGGTCAGGCATGGTTGAGGCGAGGGTTACGCAAGGCCCTGATCAATGTCGGTCGAGCCCCAACGTTTGGTGGCGAGGCTCGGCGGGTGGAGATCCACCTGTTAGAGGCTGAGGAAGAGTTGTGCGGGGAGCCGATGACAATCTTCTTTATTGAACGTCTGCGGGATGAGCGGCGCTTTGATGACCCCTCGCTGCTTCGAGCGCAGATCGACCGTGACAGGCGGCAGGCGGAGCCGATCTTTGCAGCCTTCCCGCAGTTTGCTCCGGAAGAATGGGCTTTACTCTGGGAGGTGCCTGTGTTATCGTACTCGCGGTTTCCGGTATCTAATTAATAAGAAAGGAGGATAGGGCTTCGTGGGCAAGGCGTCTACAAACAAGCAAGAGATTATTGGACAGTATCGACTGCATGACACCGATTCCGGCTCTCCGGATGTGCAGATTGCGCTCCTGACCGGACGAATCGGCTATCTGACCGAACACCTGAACAGCCATAAGAAAGATTTCCATTCCAGACGGGGGCTGCTCCGCCT
>PQAQ01000191.1 GCA_003105305.1 Candidatus Methylomirabilota bacterium | reverse complement strand
GCAACGTGTGCCACGGCAGCGTCGCGCATTTTACCCGAACCGGAAACTCGCGTACACCCGCGAAGGCAGCCAGTTTCCCGACTACCGGCGGATCAGATGCCGCATCCGAATCGACGGTGACCATCCTATGAAAGGTCTCGAAAATCTTCTCGGCCTCGGCTGCGGTCTTCCCCTTCACGACCGTCGTCATCATCGAAGCGGAGGCTTTCGAAATCGCACACCCCGATCCCTGAAAGGCCACCTCTTTAATCACCTGATCTTCGACAAGCAGGTACACCGTAATCTGATCCCCGCATAGCGGATTGTACCCTTCCGCTGAGCGGTTGGCGTTGTCCGGTTTCCGAAAATTTTGCGGCCGCTTATTATGGTCGAGAATGACCTCCTGATACAGTTCGCGCAGGTCCGACATCAGCCGAACAGCTCGGTGGCCTTGTGGATCGCCTTCACCAGTGAGTCGATCTCGTCCCGCGTATTGTAGAACGCGACCGACGCCCTGGCGGTGGCCGGTACGCTAAACCGCTGCAGCACCGGCTGAGCGCAGTGATGGCCGGTCCGGATCGCAATGCCCTCCTGATCCAGGATCGTCCCGATATCGTGCGCGTGGACACCGTTAAGGACGAAGGAGAGAATGCCGGCCTTCTCTTTAGCGGTCCCGATGATCCGTACACCCGAAATTGTGGAGATGGCGTCAGCGGCGTATGTCAACAATTCGCCCTCATAGGCGGCAATCCGGTCCAGCCCGACACGACTGATGTAATCGATGGCCGCACCGAGCCCGATGGCGCCAGCAATGTGGGGCGTCCCGGCCTCGAACTTTAACGGCGCCTCGTTGTAGATCGTCTTCTCAAAGGTAACCGAAAGGATCATGTCGCCCCCGCCCTGATACGGCGGCATTGCCTCGAGGTGGCGGGCCTTTCCGAATACGACGCCGATGCCGGTGGGACCGAACAGCTTGTGTCCTGAGCAGACGTAGAAGTCGCAATCCAATGACTGCACATCCACCGGCAGATGCGGCGCAGCCTGAGCGCCGTCGACCAGGACCGGCACACCCCGCTCGTGCGCCATCCTGATCACCTGCTTCACCGGGTTGATGGTACCAAGGGCATTGGACACGTGTACGATCGACACCAGCCGCGTTCTCGGGCTCAGTAATCGTTCGAATTCATCCAGCCGCAACTCCCCATCGTCGTTGATCGGCACGACCCGCAGACGCGCGCCGGTCTCCTGACAGATCATCTGCCACGGCACGATATTGGAGTGATGTTCCATCTCAGAGATGAGGATCTCGTCCCCCACCGTCAGTCGCGGCCTCGCAAAGCTGTGGGCCACCAGGTTGATCCCTTCTGTGGCGCCGCGAACAAAGACAATCTCGCGTACGTCGCCCACGTTGAAAAAGCGGGCGACCGTGGCCCTGGCACCCTCAAAGGCCTCCGTGGCCTGCTCGCTCAGGACGTGTATGCCACGGTGCACATTGGCGTTTCCGGTCAGGTAATACCGTTCCATCGCCTCGACGACGGCCTTCGGCTTCTGACTCGTCGCGGCATTGTCGAGGTAGACCAGCGGTTTGCCGTGAACCTGCTGCCGGAGGACCGGAAAGTCCTCCCGAATACGCTGCACGTCAAGCGTCATGCCCGCCTCAGGCAACGTGGCCGATGCCGCCATCCCTGCGACTGCGCTCATGGTCTCCCCTCAGACATCGAACCATTGCCGAGCCGTGCGAGCAGAAGCGCTTCGAGTCCGGCTCGAATCGGCCCGACCTTGATCCGACTCAGCAGTTCGCTGGCAAACGCATAGGTCAGCAGGCTCCGGGTCGCCGCCGGATCGATACCGCGCGAGCGCAGATAAAAGATCGCATCCTGGTCGTGTTGACCGATTGTGGTGCCATGTGTGCACTTCACGTCGTTATTGAAGATCTCCAACTGCGGCTTGCTGTCGATCACGGCGTCCTCAGAAAGTAAAAGGTTCTTATTGACCTGTCTGGCATCGGTTTTCTCGGCGGCCGTGCGGACGACGATCTTACCGTTAAAGACCCCCCTCGACTCTCCATCCAGGATACCTTTATAGAGCTGACGACTGCTGCAATGCGGCTGGGCATGATCGATCCGCGTATGATTATCCACGTGCTGCCGACCCGCCGCCATATAGAGACCTTCGAGCGCGCACTCCGCACCCTCCCCGTCAAGTGCAACATCCAGATTATTGCGGACAAGGACGCCGCCAAGATCGATCGCATGGGACGAGAACGTACCGCCCCGGCCAACCGTCGCCTGTACGGTTGCGACGTGAAAGGCATCCTCACTTTCCCGCTGCACCTTATAATAATCGATCGCGGCGTTCTCGCCACCGATGATCTCAGTAACCGCATTCGTACAATAGACACCGCGGCTCACCCCAACGTAGCTCTCTATAACCTGACCCTGACTATGCGACCCCGCCACGATCAGGACCCGCGGATACGACACCGTGCCGGAACCGCCCGTATCGACAGCCGACTCGCATCGCGGCACGGAGATGAACAACAGGTGGATAGGCGCCTCAAGGATGGTGTCCTGTGGGATGGATATGAACGCCCCGTCCTCCATGAAGGCCGTGTTGAGTGCCACAAACGCATGATCCCGATAGCCGGCGTACCGAGCCAGGTACGGCTCGACCGAGGCCGGGTTACCGGTCAGTACCGTCGCCAGACTGCTCACCACGACACCATCCGGCAGTTTCCCGAAGCACGACAGCTCAGGTGAGTAATGGCCGTTCACAAAGACGAGCTGGGCGCACGCGCTCTTCTCAAGGGTAAAGGGTTCAATCGATTCGATCGGCAGTGTACCCCAGGCCTGCCCTGCGCGCCTCAACGGCGTCTTTGCAATCGGGGCGACGTTCGTATACTTCCACTCCTCCAATCGGGTTGTAGGAAATCCCAGCTCGACGAACCGATCGAATGCCGCTGTACGAATATGGTGGATCCACTGGGGTCGCGCCCTCGCGTCGTCCTGTTCGGCCCGTTCAAACTCCAGCCGATAACTGTCCACCTTTTCCGCCACCTGAAGCATCAGACGCCGCTTTCTCCTACACGAGGGTCTGCCTGGCCAATTCAGCTTCCGCCTTGATCCAGTCGTACCCTTTCGCCTCAAGCTCGCGCGCTAGCTCCTGCCCTCCGGACTTCACGATCCGCCCCTCAAACAGGACGTGGACGAAGTCAGGCGTCACGTAGTTCAACAACCGCTGGTAATGGGTAATCAGGATCATCGCACGGTCCGGGCTCCTGAGCGCGTCGATCCCGTTCGCCACAATCCTCAAGGCATCGATGTCCAGGCCGGAGTCGGTCTCATCCAGGATCGCCAACCTGGGTTCAAGTACGGCCATCTGGAAGATCTCGTTCCGCTTCTTCTCTCCACCCGAGAAACCTTCGTTGAGCGGACGACTCAGGAGGCTTTGGTCCAGCTCGACGAGCTTCATCTTTTCCTTGGTCATGTTGAGAAAGTCGATGGCATCCAACTCGTCGAGGCCGCGGTGTTTTCGTATGGCATTTACAGCCGCCTTCAAGAAGTAACTGGTGCTCACTCCCGGGATCTCGACCGGGTATTGGAAGGAGAGAAAGACTCCCTCCCGGGCGCGCTCTTCTGGAGGCATGCGAAGCAGGTCCTTCCCTTCATACACGATCTCCCCGGCCGTCACCTCATAGCCGTCCCGACCGGCCAGCACGTGGGCCAACGTGCTCTTGCCCGAACCGTTGGGACCCATGACGGCGTGGACCTCCCCATGCCGCACTACCAGATTTACACCACGCAGAATCTCTGCGCCACCGACGACCCTCGCGTGCAGGTTGTTAATTGTGAGCATGCACCATCCCTAACCAACGCTCCCTTCGAGACTGACCCCTAGCAACTTCTGGGCTTCAACCGCGAACTCCATCGGCAGTTCGCGCAACACCGTCTTGCAGAAGCCGTTGACGATCAGATTGACGGCATCCTCGGCCGAGATCCCGCGCTGCTTGCAATAAAAGAGTTGATCCTCGCCGATCTTCGAGGTCGAGGCTTCGTGTTCGAGCTGCGAGGAGTCGTTATTGACCTCCAGGTACGGGAACGTATGGGCGCCGCACTTGTCGCTCAGCAGCAAGGAGTCGCACTGGG
>PQAQ01000190.1 GCA_003105305.1 Candidatus Methylomirabilota bacterium | reverse complement strand
TACTGAACTGCTGATCCAGTTCTAGCCGAATAATCAGCCATCGAGTCCGACGGCACTCAACACCGACAATTCGAGGACTTCCACGCAGATTTCACCTTGACAGGGGTTTGATTGCCTTGATATGAGTTGGCTACGGTGCGCCTCTGGGCGCACCGGTACCCTCAATAAGAACGCCCGACACTGATCCCGGGATGATAAAAGTGGAAAGACGCCAGCGAAACGAGAGTCAGCGTAAAAGAGGAAGACTGGCAGCCGCCTGTGTACTCTTCGCCATCGGCTTCCTGCTATTGGCTCCCGATCCGCACGACCATGGGGATGCCGGATCGCTTGGCGGGCTGCTTCGGCTGCTGCTTCCCGACTCACACCACACCCACAATCCTCATGAGTCGGAAGACGAATCTCAGCCGGAAGCGAAGGCGTCTTGCCCGATTCATTTCTGGCACCAGGTCRCCGCGACCGGCCTCGTCGTCGTCTTCCTGCTGCAATTCTTTCTCGGCGCRCTTCAGCACATCTCCTCATACGCCACTACCTTCTGCGTTGCCGATCTCGGATCGGTCCACAGTCGCTCCCCGCCCGTTTKCCCCTCATAGTCGAGTCGTTGTAGCCTACAGACGGTAAGTCCGGGAACTGCGATCTACGCGTGTTTTTCCGCGCGAGGCGGTCCGGGCTTGGCCAGTACTGTCGTCTTTTGAGGAGGAAGACTCGATGCGTACCACTCCCACAATTCAGCGAGTTCTGATGACGATCATATCCCTCGCCATACTCATCATCGGAACGGACACGATATGGGCGGAAAACAAGAACCCGGAGTTGGAGGCCCTCAAGCAGGTAGTTGAAGAACTCCAGCGCCGCGACGCCGAAAAAGAGAAGAGGCTGGAGGAGATTCAGCGCCAGATTGACGCGATGCGATCTCAGGCGCCGACACCGCAAAAGTCTGCGACAGCCGAATCGGCTCTTGAGAAGGCCGTCCAGGAGATGGAGCCGCAGGCGATCACGACGGCACCGTCTGACCTGTTGGCGCGTCAGGTTGGCGGAAGCACACTCCGGCTGATCGACGTCTCGCTGGACGCGCTGTTCGCAGCCGGTAGTTCCAGCGAACCGGAGCGCTCGATCCGGCAGCTTGAAGGCGGCGACCACGATCCGCGCAAGCGCGGCTTTACCGTCCAACAGGCAGAGCTGTCATTGACTGGCGCCGTGGATCCGTACCTGACCGGCGAGGCCCATATCATCTATCTCATCGACCCGGCGGTCGGCGATACTAGGGTCGAGCTGGAAGAAGCCTTCCTGACCACGCAGGCGCTGCCGTATGGGCTGCAACTGAAGGCCGGGCAGTTCTTCACCGAGTTCGGCCAGCTCAACCCTCAGCATCCTCATCAGTGGGACTGGCTGGACCAGCCGGTCATTCACACACGACTGTTCGGACCCGACGGTCTGCGGCAGACCGGCGTCCGGCTGGGCTGGCTCACGCCGCTCCCCTGGTATTCTCAACTGTACGTGAGCGCCCAGAATGCGAACGGCGAGACCGCAGCCGGCTTTCTGTCTAACGAGGATTTCTTTAAAGAGCGGCCGATCGGCGGCCGACCGTTCGTCCAACGCGACGTGAGGAACATGACCGACCTGCTCTATCTGCTCCGCTGGGAGAACTCCTGGAATCCGAGCGAGACGGTGACCACCAAGTTCGGGCTGTCGGGGCTGTTCGGACCCAATGCGACGGGTTCAGACGGCCACACGCGCATCTATGGGACGGATCTCAAGCTGACCTGGCGTCCCACCGTCAGTTTCCGAGGCCGGCCCTTCTTCCTGTGGCAGTCGGAGGCGATGGGGCGGGATTATCTGGCAGACCGGTTCTCCGACGGGACGATTACGTTGCCGCGCAAGCTGTTGCGGGACTGGGGATTCTACACACAGGGACTGTACGGCTTTTCCGACGGCTGGGCCGCCGGACTGCGCTACGAGTATGCGAGCGGAAGCGGGGCCAGCGTGCTCGCCTTCAACGGCCGGGACGCCGACCCCTTCCGGGACGATCGGCACCGAATCTCCCCGCTGGTGGTCTGGCATCCGACTGAATTCTCGCGGCTCCGTCTGCAGTACAACTACGACCGGGCCGATCACCTGGAAAGCCATGACGCGCATTCCGTCTGGCTGGGGGTCGAATTCCTGTACGGCGCTCACCCCGCTCACAAGTACTGACCGAAAGGAGCAGACCGATGCAGATGATGGCGTATCGAATAGGCGCAACGCTCATCCTCGTCCTCTGGATCGCGTTCGTCGCGCCGGCAGTTCGAACGGCGGACGCCCAGGACACGGCCAGGCCGATTAGCGTGTGCGCCACCGTACCCGACTTGGGAAGCTTTGCGCGTGAGGTTGGAGGGGACCATGTTGCGGTCACGGTGTTCGCCAAGGGAACGGAAGACGCGCATTTTATCGAGGCCAAGCCCAGCTTCATCAAGGCGCTGAGTCAGTGCGATCTCTTCATCCAGATAGGGCTGGAGTTGGAGATCGGCTGGGCGCCGGTTCTGTTGCAGAATGCCAGAAACGCGGCGGTCCTGCCCGGCGGGCGCGGCTATCTTGATGCGTCCAGGGCGATTATGCCGCTGGAGGTTCCCACGGGACCGGTGGACCGCTCCATGGGCGACATTCATCCGCTCGGGAATCCCCACTATCTGTCGGACCCTGTCAATGGGCTGAAGGTCGCCCGGCTGATCCGCGACAAGCTGGTCGAACTGCGACCGGAGCGCAAGCCCTACTTCGAGAATCGTTACACCGCCTTTACCCTGAAGCTGGCCGGCGCACTGGTGGGCGATCGGCTGGCCAGGAAATACGACATCGAGAAGCTCGCGCTGCTCTACCAACATGGCAAGCTGGCAGCATTCCTGAAAGGACAAGGAGAAGAGACGCTGCTCGGAGGATGGTTGGAAAAAATGCTTCCCTATTCCGGAACTAAGGTCGTAGCCGATCACAATCTGTGGCCCTACTTCGCCCGCCGGTTTGGAATCGTCGTAGTCGCATTCATGGAGCCGAAGCCGGGGATTCCCCCGACAACCAGACATCTCAGCAAACTGGTGGATCGGATGCGGGCCGAGAAGGTTCAGACCGTCCTGACCGCACCGTACTACGACCCTCGCCATGCCCAGTTTATCGCCAAACAGACCGGCGCCAGAATCGTGAACCTCGCCCATCAGGTCGGGGCGCGCACCGGTACCGATGACTACCTC
Organism: Candidatus Methylomirabilota bacterium; assembly: GCA_003105305.1. Taxonomy (GTDB): domain Bacteria; phylum Methylomirabilota; class Methylomirabilia; order Methylomirabilales; family Methylomirabilaceae; genus Methylomirabilis. The sequence continues at coordinate 1,245 of PQAQ01000190.1, read as the reverse complement.
GCCATGATTGACTATAATGTGAAAGCGATCGCCGCCGTATTAGGAGGCTCATAGTGTCGCGACCGCGTACCGACGGGAACGCCGTTACTGGAGGAACATGGAATACGGTGATGTTGTCCTGAAGGTGACAGGATTGACTGTCGGCTACACGCGCCGGACCGTGCTCGAACACGTCACCGTTGAGTGTCGAAAGGGGGAGTTCTGGTTCTTCATCGGGCCGAACGGCTCCGGCAAGACGACACTGATTCGCGCCATACTGGGCATCCTTCGCCATCAGACCGGGCAATTATGGCTTCATCCGGACCTGGCACGTCGAGAAGGGATTGGGTTTGTCCCACAACGATGCGATCTGAATCCCGCCCTCCCCACGACCGTTCGGGAATTCGTCACACTGGGGCTCGTAGGTATTCGACTCACGACGAACGAGGAAGCGGAGCGCCTCGAATGGGCACTCGCGACGGTCGGCCTCGCAGGAATGGCGGGTCGCGACTATTGGTCCCTGTCCGGCGGGCAACGACAACGGGCGCTGCTGGCAAGAGCCCTAGTACGACGTCCGGACCTGCTGATCCTCGACGAACCGACCAATGGCCTTGACTTTACAACGGAGGACGCGTTCCTGCGATTGCTTGCCGACCTGAACCGGGAGGAACATCTGACCCTCTTCTTCGTCACCCACAATATCGCCATTGCCGCCCGATATGCCACGCACCTGGCCCTTTTTCGTTCGGGCCGCGTCGAGGCCGGGCCGTGCGACCAACTGCTCAACCGCGCCGTCCTCGAACGTGTATACGGGGTGGGCATAGAGGTCATGCGTGACTCATCGGGCGCTGTCGCGATCCAGGTCTCCCCCACGGGAGAACAGCCATGATCGGCGAGTTTGTTGCATCATGGCCGCTGTTTCAGAATACCTATCTCGTCGGGTGGCTGATCGGCCTGCTGCTCTCGCTGGTCGGGGTGCTGGCGGTGGCCCGCGATCAGATCTTCGTCGGTGCGGCCATGTCGCAGGCGTCCACTCTCGGTATTGCCTTGGCGATGTGGATCGGGATATGGGTCGCGCCGGAAACGCTCCCATGGCTCCATTCGGATGAATTCCTGTCCGCGATGGCCGTGACGTTTTCCCTGATCGCAGCGCTCATCACGGGAGGCTGGGCGGAACTGAATCGGGAGAGCCACGAGGCGATTACGGGCTGGGTATTTCTGCTGTCGACCAGCCTCTCCATCCTCATCGTCTCCCACAGCCCGCAC
>PQAQ01000189.1 GCA_003105305.1 Candidatus Methylomirabilota bacterium | reverse complement strand
GGGCGCCATCGGGCGCCTTCCTATCGCCCCTCGGCCGGCAACATGGCGGTCTGGTACGCCTCGTAGGCCCTGACGATCTGCTGTACCAACTCGTGTCGCACCACGTCTTCCTCGCCGAGATAGGCAAACTTGATCCCCTCGACCCCTTTGAGAATACGCTGCACCTCGATCAGACCGGATAATCGACCGGCAGGCAGATCGACCTGGGTAATATCCCCTGTGATGACAGTCTTTGAACCGAAGCCGAGGCGCGTGAGAAACATTTTCATCTGCTCCGAGGTCGTATTCTGGGCCTCGTCCAGGATGATGAAGGAATCGTTCAGTGTCCGGCCACGCATGAAGGCCAGGGGAGCGATCTCAATGGTGCCCATCTCAATCAGGCGGGTGACACGCTCCATCTCGATCATGTCGTAGAGCGCGTCGTACAGGGGCCGAAGATAGGGGTTAATCTTTTCGTAGAGCGTGCCGGGAAGGAATCCTAACTTCTCCCCTGCCTCTACCGCAGGCCTGGTCAGGATAATCCGATTGACTTCGTGCTTCAGGAGCGCCGAGACGGCCATCGCCATGGCCAGATAGGTCTTGCCCGTTCCGGCCGGTCCTATGGCAAACACGATATCATAACGGCGAATCGCCTCGATGTACCGTCGCTGGCCGGGACCCTTTGCTCGAACCGACCGCTTCTTCGACGATACCTCGATCAACTCGCCCTGAATTCGCTTGAACTCCTCTTCTTCTTTCGCCATGAAGAGCCGAAGGGCCAGTTTGACGTCCTGCGGCGCCACGTGCTCACCGCGCGTCAACTGCGAGATCAGCTGCGAAACGACCTGCTGTCCCACCGCCACATCTGACGCCTCACCCTGAATGTTGACAAGGCCGTCTCGCGCGACCAGCTTGACCTGTAACGTCTCTTCAATAAGCTTTCGGACTGCGTCCTTACGGCCAAACAGTTCCTGAATCTCTTCCCCGACGGGCAGGGAGACCTTCGTGTCCGGTCGAACCTGCTCCTTCGTCATCTCTCCACTTCACTACTCATTATTCCGCGTTCACCACTCGGCAATCAGCACCCGGCTGAAAGCCGGACACCGTGTCTTCTCCTATACTCAGCATATTCCCGTCCCGACCGGCTGTCAACGCTCCGGCGTTCATCGCGGCTCCTTGTCCAGGTCCAGCTTGATCCGAAGCTCCCTGAGCTGCTTTGGGTCGACAGGTGCGGGGGCTTGCGTCATCAGGTCCTGCGCCTTTTGAGTCTTGGGGAAGGCGATCACGTCTCGAATCGAGCCGGCCCCCACCAGTAACGCGATGACCCGATCGAAGCCGAAGGCGAGCCCGCCGTGGGGCGGGGCGCCGTACTCGAGCGCCTCCAGGAGGAACCCGAACTTGGCCTTCGCCTCTTCCGCGCCGATCCCCAATGTGGCGAACATCTGGGACTGCACATCCCGGCGGTGGATCCTGATGCTGCCTCCCCCCAGCTCCTGTCCGTTTACCACCAGATCATAGGCCTTGGCGCGGACCCTTCCAGGATCGGTGCCCAGGAGCGGCAGATCCTCGTCCAACGGCGCCGTAAAGGGGTGATGCATCGCCTGCCACCGCCCCTGCTCGGGATCGTAGTCTAGGAGCGGAAAGTCAATCACCCACGTCATTGCCAGCGCGTTCTCATCGATCAGCTTCAATTCGCGGCCCAACTTGATCCGAAGACGCCCCAGCGATTCGGCCGCCGTCTTTGCCTGATCGGCAACCAGCAACAACAGATCCCCCTCCTCCCCCTTCAGTCGCTCGGTCAGGCGTTCGAGGATCGTCGAATCGAGGAACTTCGCCAGGGTCGACTGAACCCCGTCGGCGGAGATCTTGAACCAGGCCAGACCCTTCGCGCCAAACCCTTTGGCGTAGTCAACCAACCCATCGATTTGCGCCCTGGAGAATACGCCGCAGCCCTTGGCGTTAATCCCCTTCACCGCGCCGCCTCGCGCGATCGGCTCGGCGAACGCCTTTGCCTCGGTCCCGCGCACGATGTCGGTCAGATCGACCAACTCCATCCCAAATCGGGTGTCAGGCGCGTCAAGACCGAATCGGTCGATCGCCTCGGCGTACGTCAGCCGCGAAAACGGTCTGGGCGGCGCCGGTCGGCCGGCTGCCTCAAAGAGCGCGACGACGAGGCCTTCCGTCACGTCAAGCACGTCGTCCCGATCCACAAACGACATCTCCAGGTCGATCTGGGTAAACTCCGCCTGCCGGTCGGCCCGCTGATCCTCGTCCCGAAAACACCGGACGATCTGATAGTAGCGATCGATCCCGGCTACCATGAGAAGCTGTTTGAAGAGCTGAGGCGACTGCGGCAGCGCATAGAACTCTCCGGGATTCAGCCGACTTGGGACCAGATAGTCTCTGGCCCCTTCCGGCGTGCTCCGGGTCAGCATGGGGGTCTCGACCTCTATAAATCCGTGCCGGTCCAGATAGCCGTGGGCCGCCTGAGCTGCCCTGTGGCGCAGGCGCAGGTTACGCGCCATCGATGGACGACGGAGGTCCAGGTATCGATAGGTCAGCCGGGTCTCCTCCGCGACGTCGGTCTGCTCTTCAATCGCAAAGACGGGCGGTTTGGCCTCATTCAGGATCTGCGCCGCCTCCACGACGACCTCAATCATTCCGGTGGGAAGTCTGGTGTTTTCTGTCCCCGGCGGGCGCGGCTGGACTCGACCGCGGATCGCCACGACAAATTCGGCGCGCATCTGTCCGGCTATCTCATGGGCCTCCGGATAAAACTCGGGGTTAAAGACCGTCTGGGCAATCCCTTCGCGGTCCCGGAGATCGATAAAGATGAGGCCGCCGTGATCGCGTCGCCGGTGGACCCAGCCCATCAGCACAACAGTATTCCCGGCATGATCCTGGCGTAACAGACCGCAGTATTCGGTTCGCTTGAGACGTTCCATGTTCGCGCTTATACCCCCTCCAGTCCCATCAGGCATTCGACGATCCGGTCCAACGCCACAGCGGCCTGGTCGGCCTTCACCATATCCCGCAGCATGGCCTGGCCTCGCCTCAGTTCGTCGTCGCCTACAATCAGACAGTATCGGACCCGCTCCTTGTTGGCCTGCCGCATCTGACCTTTCAGGCTGCGCGCCTCCAGATCCATCAGGCCCCGTATACCGCGGCGACGCAGCTCCTGCAGCAATCCCATCCCGGCTCGCTGCGCCTCCTGTCCTATGGTGGCGACATAGACCCCTCGCAGGGCGGCCTCCTCCTGGATCGGCGGAAGCGAAGCGATGACCCGCTCCAGCCCAATTGCAAAACCCATCGCAGGGGTAGCAGGCCCGCCCATCGACTCGATCAGACCGTCATAGCGTCCGCCGCCGGCCAACGCATTTTGAGCGCCAAGACGGGGGTTGATGATTTCAAAGGCCGTTTTCGTATAATACTCAAGGCCGCGGACCAATCGCTCGTCGATGATATACGGGATCTTCAGGAGATCCAGCAGACCTCGAACCTCAGCGAAGTGCGCGGCGCAGGCTTCGCAGAGGCTTTCGAGCGGCTTCGGCGCCTGCGCAACCAGATGCTGACAGCCCGCCTGCTTGCAGTCCATGATCCTGAGCGGATTCCGTATCAGCCGCCCCCGGCAGTCGGGACAGAGCTCCGACGACCGGTCCGCCATATAACAGGAGAGGCGATCTCGGATCGTAGGCCGGCAGGCAGCGTCGCCGATCGAATTCAATCGAAGTTGCAGATCGGGAATCCGGAACTCCTCAACCATCAGCGCCCACAGCAGATCGATCACCTCCGCATCCACCGTCGGCCGGTCGGAGCCGATCGCCTCTACGCCGATCTGGTGGAACTGCCGGTA
>PQAQ01000188.1 GCA_003105305.1 Candidatus Methylomirabilota bacterium | reverse complement strand
CCAGACCTACAGCGAGAAGCCGGGGCACAACTTCACCCTCAATGCCGATTTCGATGCCGTGGTCGACGGTAACCTCGTGACGGCGGCCGCCTGGCCCGGCCATCCCGAATGGATGCGCAAGTTCCTGGAGCTACTAGGCTCCAAGATTGAGCCCTAGCATCGGGTTGTCACGCTTCTGAGAGCAATATGGCATGATGATGCAGTGGGAGGGGATGGCGCATGACTCCTGGTTCTGGGGATGGGGGATCCTCTGGATGGCCATGCTGATGGCGTTCTGGCTACTCATCTTGTTGCTGCTGGTACTGGCGGTTCGCTGGCTCTGGCAGGCCGGCTCGAGGCTTCAGTCTATCCAACGCCAGGAGGAATCGGCCATCGAAATCCTCAAGAAGCGGTATGCAAAGGGTGAGATCGGGAAGGAAGAGTTCGAGGCCAAGAAACGCGATCTGCTATGAGAGGTGAGAGGACAGACCGGATCCTGCCAACGCGCCACGATCGCTGGACGCCCTCCGAATCGCTTATCAGACCGACTAGCGGTAAGACGATGATGTATACCGTTGCCGTATTGGCCGTTCTGCCTTTCGTTGTGTGGTACATCGACGATTCGGTGAAACAGTTTATCCTGTCGGTACAGAGCAGTTGGGGGCTGGCAGTGGCGAGTGCGATTACTGTCATGGGGTTCGGCTTGGCGGATGCCGCGATCGCGGCGACCCTCCTGGTCATCGGCCTGAAGTGTAGAAAGCTTCGAGAGGCCGTCGCGGGCAGACTCGGACTCTATGCGGTGATTGTCGGCGGCCTGTCCGGCCAGGTTCTCAAAAACCTGTTCTGCCGATCCCGCCCCCTCACTGAAAGGTCAGGCCAGTTTTTCGTCGAGTTTCCCTGCCTGGGTAAGGGCTCAGGCTTTATTTCCTTCCCATCCGGCCACTCCGTGACCGCCTTCGCCCTGGCATTCGTACTTGCCCGTGCGTATCCGAGGTACGCGGTGGTCTTCTATGGGCTGGCCGGCCTGGTCGCCCTCTCAAGGATCTATCTCGCCAGGCACTTCGCATCAGACGTGCTGGCTGGGGCGGCTATTGGTATCCTCGCGGGTTGGTTCGTCTGTCGGTTTACGATCTCTTCTCCTGTACATGGACATACTTGAGAAGACGATAAGCGCGGCGCCCGGCTCCCGTCGATGGGTCCGGGAGGTTGCCGTGACGGCCCTCCTCCTCAGCGCGAGCGTTCTTCTTTTTTTCTATAGGCTGGATTCACTCTCACTCTTCGATGCGGACGAGCCGGCCTATGCCGAGGCGGCGCGGGAGATGTTGGTCTCTGGCGACTGGATCACGCCCCACTTCAATTTTCGACCACGCTTCGACAAGCCGATCTTATTCTACTGGCTGATCGCATTGGCCTATAAATGGTTCGGCGTCGGTGAGTACGCGGCCCGTTTCTGGTCTGCCGCATTTGCAACAGGCCTCACGCTGTCGATCTATCGGTTTGGACGGCAACGGCTCGGTCAGCGGGCCGCGGCGATTGCCGCTTTGGCCTTTGCCGCGAACGTCGGGACCGTCGTCCTGGCCCGGGCGGCGGTTACCGACATGACGTTGACCTTTTGCATGACCTGGGCGCTCTTCTGCTTTTTTGACGTTTTTGCGGCTGCAGACAGAACGCGCGAGCGTTTCGTCTTTGTTGGGTATGTGGCCATGGCGCTCGCGGTTCTCACGAAGGGTCCTATCGGTCTCCTGCTGCCAGGATTCATTATCGGTCTGTTTCTGATCATACGCGAAAAGGCCCGGGCTGCCCTGTCCAGACTCCGTGTCCTTCCCGGCATGGGCCTGTTTGCCGTCATTGCGCTGCCATGGTATGGCCTGGTCCTGTATGAGAACGGATGGGCGTTCATTCAAGGATTCTTCGTGCAGCACCATCTGCACCGCTATCTGGGCGTGATATCGGGTCATGTGGGGGGCGTGCTGTATTTCCTTCCGGTCATCGTTCTCGGCTTTTTTCCGTGGAGCGGGACGCTGCCTGATGCCGTGAGGCAGCTCTGGACGATCCGCAGCCGTCTGCGCGCTGAACTGACAGAGCGGCAGGAACTGTTGCTCTTTCTGTGGCTCTGGTGCGGTGTGGTGGTGTTGTTTTTCTCGTTCTCCCGCACCAAACTCCCCTCCTATATCTTTCCTGCCGTCCCCGCGCTCGCCCTCCTGGTCGGAATGGCGGGTGAGGTCGGCATCAACGAACGACGGCAGGCGGAAGGATGGGCGAGGGTCTGTGACCGGCTGATTGCCGGGATAGCCTGCTCACTGGCTATGATCCTCCTCCTGCTGCCCGTGATCGCCGATCGCATCCGCCTCCGCGAGGCGCCGGACATCCCTCCATTTGCCTTCGGGTTCGCGCCGCGCGTGCTGGCCGTTCTTCTGCTGGTTGGGCTTGCCTTCACGATACGCGCCAGGCGAAGGCAGAACGGGGATGCGGCGGTGGCCGGGATGGCGGTCACCATGGTCGTGAGTCTGGTGATGGCTGCGCATTGGATCGCCCCGGCCATCCAGGAAAGTCTTCAGACTTCTCTCCGAGATTTCGCGCTTTACGCCAGGCGAGAGCTTCGTCCCATCGACCTGTTAGTGGCCTATGATCTGAACGCGCCCAGCCTTGTGTTTTACTCTGAACGACCGGTTGCGATCATAAGAAAAGGCGAGGAAGCGGAGTTGCGGCGCCTTACCACCGATCATGGGCGGCTCTTTATCGTGGCCAGGACCGCCGCAGAGAGCCGCTTGCGGATGATCCCGGACATTTTCCCCTTGGACAGGCGAGGGGGGTATGTCCTATACTCTAACCGTTATGGTCCGAACGGACGATCGGGTTAACGAAGAGGCGCGCGTGTGATTGCCGAGACGATTCTCTCTCCTGTGACTCCCGAACTCGCTATGGTCGAAGAGCGGTTGCTCCAAGACATCAGCGGCGATGTGGAGTTGATCTCCGAGATCATCCGGTATGTGCTGAAAAGCGGCGGAAAACGGGTCCGGCCTGCGTTGCTGCTGCTGTCAGCAAAGCTGTGCGGCTATGATCGCGGCTCGCGCAACATCGACCTGGCGGTGGTCGCTGAGTACATGCACGCGGCCACACTGATCCATGATGATATCATCGATCGCGCCGACAAGCGTCGCGGGCTGCCGTCGGCGAACAGTACCTGGGGTTCCCAGATCTCCGTACTGGCCGGCGATTTCCTGTATGCCAGATCACTCCAGATGCTGGTGATCGACGGCGACCTGGCGGTCATGCGGGCCTTTGCCGATGCGACCGTCCGGATGATTGAAGGTCAGGTGCGCGAGGTCCAGATGGCCGGCAATCTCGACCTCGCGTATCACGAATATCTGGACATCATCACGGCGAAGACCGCCGCCCTGATCGCCGTTGCTTGCCGGACCGGCGCCCTGATTGCCGGCAGATCGACGGAAGAGGTGGCGGCGTTGACCGAGTTTGGCCTGAATTTGGGGATCGGGTTCCAACTGGTCGATGATGCGCTGGACTTTGTCGCCGAGGAGGACCGACTGGGCAAGCCAGTGGGAAACGATTTCAAGGAGGGAAAGGTGACCTTTCCGATCCTTCACGTGATGCGGGCGGGCTCGGAGGCAGATCGGGGCAGAATCAGAGATCTGGCCGCGCAGACCGCCATCGGCGAGTCCGGCCTGACTGAGGTTAAGGCGATCGTCGAACGGTATGGGGCCGTCGCAGCCACAATGGAGCTCGTCCGTACCTACCTCAAGAAAGCCAAGACCTCGCTTGGCATCTTTCCGGATTCGGCCGCCAAGCGCTCGCTTGTCCTGATGGTCGATTTTGTCGGAGATCGAGACTGGTGATGGTCGGTTGTCTTCCCCGCTCTGAGCGCCATGGCGATTAGTCTGCAGCAGATCCGAAACTTTTCCATCATTGCGCACATCGATCATGGCAAGTCGACTCTGGCCGATCGGATTCTGGAGGCCACCGGGGCGCTCGCGCCCCGTGAGATGGAGGCCCAGGTTCTGGATCGCATGGACCTTGAGCGGGAACGGGGTATCACCATCAAGGCGAAGGCTGTTCGTCTCCAGTGCAAGCGGCAGGGCGGGCCGGAGTATATTCTGAACCTGATCGACACCCCCGGACATGTGGACTTCAGCTACGAGGTCTCGCGAAGCCTTTCCGCGTGCGAAGGCGCGTTGCTCGTGGTCGATGCCGTCCAGGGGGTGGAGGCGCAGACGCTCGCCAATGTGCATCTCGCTATGGAGCATGACCTGACTATCATTCCGGTCATCAACAAGATCGACCTGCCGAATGCCGACATCTCGCGGGTGAAGACGCAGATCGAGGAGACCCTGGCCATCGACGCGTCCGAGGCGATCCTGTGCAGCGCCAA
>PQAQ01000187.1 GCA_003105305.1 Candidatus Methylomirabilota bacterium | reverse complement strand
ACCCGCGACCGGTACCGCTGGATTTGCTGCGGAGAACAGGTACAACGTCGCTGGGAATCGGTGAGGAATCCGCAGAGACAGGGATGTGTTGCAAAAGACCAGCAAGCTGGTCGTTTCCCTGCCGAAGCCACCCGGCTACCCGGTCCACCCCAAGAGCCTTGGGGAGCATCTCCGCAAGCGGCGACTCGATCTTGCATTATTTCAGCACCAGGTCGCCAACCAACTGGGCGTTGACGAGATAACCATCGTCAACTGGGAGAAAGAGCGAACCCAGCCCTCCATCCGACAGCTCCCCAAGATCATCGCGTTCCTCGGCTATGTTCCCTTCGAGTGTCCCCCGGATCCCCTCGGACGGCTCCGGTATTACAAGCGAGTGCATGGGTTGTCCTATGAGGTCCTGGCGCAGGAGCTCGGGATGGATGAGTCGATGGTGACGGGGTGGTTCACTGGGCAGCATCGGCCAAGTCCCAGGTCGGTGGCGCGAATTGAAGCGTTCATCCGCACAAAAGGTATCTCCGGTCCCCTTGCACAGCTCACCACAGCCTCCCAGCACAGCGATCCGTGAGGTTCGCGAAGGTCTCACTCGGTCTCCAGGAGGCCGGGCTCAACCAGCCGGGCCGTGATCCCCTTTTTCTTCACCTCGGGGTTGATCCGGATCCGGCAGGGCTTCGTCACGTCCCCATACTACACGACCGGAGCGGGAAGGCCAAGAATTCCAGAGGAGACCCGAGTGGAGTTATGACCCATGGCACAATCCCCCAATCCAGACAGGCCAATTTCCAGAGGGAAAATCGATCGAATACGATCTGACCATCGCTGCAGACACTGACATGCCCGACTCGGGTACTTGCCGAGGCAACGCCTCTATGGAAAGTCGCCCGCCCTGCGGGTTGCAGCACAGCACGGTACCCGTGCTGCTCGTAGAGCCGGATGGCTCGGTGTGTAACGCAACTCGCGAACACAACCACGCGACAGCGGCGAATCGACTCATCGAGGTCTTCGTATGCGTCAACCACATATCCTGGAAGATTGCCATGATTCTCCACGAGGATCGCGTATGGAGGTCCATCCGGCGGTGCGCTCGAATGGCGATCAGTACGGTACATATCGCGGGGACGCTGAAGAGTCGGAATCGATGGGATCGCGTTCCTGCCACGGCGTCAGGCGACCGCCGTGATCCCGTGTTTGTCGACGAGAGACAGAAGCTTCAGCGCGGGGCCGGAAGGCCGCTTCTCGCCACGTTCCCACTTACTTACAAGATTCGGCGTGACGTTGAGGTAGTTCGCGAATACGGTTTGACTGACACGCTCCCGCTCTCGGAGCGCCCTGATTTGCTTCGCGGTCAACGTCCGGACAGGTGTCAGGCAGGCCTCATCAAAACGCCGCATGGTCTGCTTGTCGATGGCGCCCACATTATGCAGGGCCTCCATCGTTTCGTGGATGGCGGCCATCGCATCGCTTCGATACTTCTTACTCATGTCGTTTTTACCTCCACAATATCACCTGCCCTAACCAACTCTGTAAGCTGTGTTTCTGTCAGGGCCAGGATGTACTTCGCGGCTGCCTTAAACGTCTTCTCTTCATCGACTCGGAGGTTTTCTCGCTCGCCTTTGGTGAAGCCGTACATAAACACCGCGCGATCCCCGTGCCGAAATACAATGATCGTCCGATACCCGCCCGACTTGCCCTGTCCTGCCGCGCGATTCGCTGCTTGATGACACCCCCGCCAAGGTCGGCGTCGATCTGGCCGTGCTCAGCGCGCGCCACGGCCTCCAGCAGAGTCGCGTCTGCGATCCCTTCTTTTCGAATAATCCCTTGAAACCAACGCGTTGTGAAGACGCTCGGTTTGCCCATAGGGATTCCACGGATATCTATTCTATAGTACTGAGTACTATATGTCAAGGTGGACCAAGACCGCTGATCTGGCAGCCTAACAGGTAGCGCCGGACTGGAACCACCCCGATGATGCGCTCGCCGGCCTTGAGCCGCTGGTCTTCGGGCCTCCTCAATGTGATGGACATCATATGACTTTAAGTCGATACTATATCAATGAAATGGGAAGTGCAGTTCCATAAGGCGTTCGATCCAAGACGTCAGGTGATTCTGCTGGTTGCCGGGAACAAATCGGGCATCAGTGAACAACGGTTTTACCGGCAGCTCATCGAGAAGGCCGACCGGCGATTTGCCGATCATCTCTCACGCATCAAGAAGGGAAGGCTCTAGTTATGGCGATCACCCGGAAGGATAAAATGAAAAGGCTCAGTCCCGAGCGGCGCACACAGATCGAAGCCCGCACCGCAGAGCTGATCACAGAACACATGACCTTACAGGAGCTGCGGCGCGTCCGGAAGCTGACGCAGGTTCGCATGGCCAAGACGCTCGGGATTACCCAGGACAGCGTCTCGCGCCTGGAGAAGCGCAGCGATCTCCTGCGCTCTACACTGCGGAAGACTGTTCAGGCCATGGGCGGGAGGCTGTCGCTTGTCGCTGAATTCCCGGACCGCCCGCCGGTTGTCCTGTCCGGCATCAGCGAAGACGATCCGACGTCCAAGCCGTCAAGCCGGAAGCCCGCGCATGCGCATGGTTAACGAGGTGTCGAGAGACCCGTTCCATGTCTCACGCCTTCTTCGCATCCGTGGCTACTTGAAGCCCCCTTCGGAGATTTGAACAGGGTCTCGTCAGGGAGCAAATGGCATGACCGGTCCGAGCATTCTCGGCCTATACCGAAGGGCACCTGTCCCTGCCCTTGGCCGTCGCGTCGCAATTGTCACATCTCACAAAGGTATCAAATAAAGCAATGAGGTACGCATCGATGGCGGCTTTTCCTTACCAGATTCGACGTGAACGTCAAAAGGCGCGCCTGAATCAAAGGCTCACCATCCGGTGCGGCGATCGAAGATGCGATACTGGATGGCCTCAACCAGGTGGTCGGTCCGGATCGTCTATACAGGAGCCGCACTACGAGGCGCCACAACGATCCGTGGCCGGGCGATTGAAGCATCAATTAGGTCAAGGCGTCTCGGACCTTACTTTTATGCTTCAGTGGTGACAAACGGCGGGGTATGCCTCACACCGATGAGCCCGTCAATGGATAGGTCTTCATCCACATCCGGCCAGTGAATGCCGTAACCGGCCGGGGAGATCTCGAAGTGTTCTCTCTGCTGCTGCGTCGCGGTGCGCAAGCG
>PQAQ01000186.1 GCA_003105305.1 Candidatus Methylomirabilota bacterium | reverse complement strand
TCGGGGTTCGAGTCCCCGCTTCGGCACCACACTGTTTACTTCAGTTTTTTCTCTCTAACGTAGCTTTCCTGCACGGTTTTCCGCAAGCAATTTTTCAGGCTACCGCCTCGTCCGCAGGTGATACACTTAAAGTGGTCCGATCAAGAACGACTCAGATAAATACCTGATCGAGATCGCCCAGAACCTCATGCTGAGGCCTGAACATGAATGACGAGCCACCTAAGACCGATGAAGAGTGGAAGGCGCAATTGACGCCGGAGCAGTATTATGTTTGCCGGCAGAAGGGGACTGAGCGACCGTTTTCTGGTGAATACTACGGCTGCAAAGACGGTGGAATCTACCGGTGCGTCTGCTGCGGTAACGAGTTGTTCAGTTCCGAGACCAAGTTCGACTCGGGAACCGGGTGGCCCAGCTTCTGGGCGCCTCTTGGACCCGAGCGAATTGCCACCACAGAGGACACCAGCCTGCCCATACGCCGGACTGAGGTCCGGTGCAGCCGATGCGGGGCGCATCTGGGTCACATCTTCCAGGATGGCCCGCCACCGACGCGCCTGCGTTACTGCATCAATTCGGTCGCGCTGAAACTGGTCAAGCGATAGCGTTCTGTAAACGTGAGGCCTACTTCGGAGACTCAGCAGCGCCCTTACTGGGCGCGGTATCCGGCTGGCGCGCGATCAGCGCGGGGGATACTACCGTCCGCCCAGGCTCGAAAGGATAGCGCGGGCTTATGAGCGGCTTATAATCCTGGGGAATTGGAATTGGGAAGGTAGCTAATTCGTATGCGCCGGCACCCGTCCGCATTAATCCAAGACCAAAGCCCGCAAGGAAGCCGGCTGGGATCCCAAGAAGCGGACCCTGCTCTCTCGCCTCATAGTAGATCGTCTTCGGCCATTCGATGATTAACCCAAGAAAAAGATTCGCCGTACCTCGCAACGCCTTCTGGCCCGGCGAGGAGGCGGCCAGTTCTCCCGCAACAGCCTGAGTGGTGAGGGCCGTCGACATTACTAACGCAAACGCAACAGCTCGAACGATCGTTTTCATAAGCGCCTCCAACAGGTTTGATGGGCCGTCCCGCCGCTTTCGAAGCGTTATACGGCAACCCCATCGATTGATGACGATGAATAGAGGTAGGCGAACCGCCGTTGACCTCTACGGTTGTGATTCTTTCGCAAGCTGCTTGACCTGCTGAGGCGACACATAGTATCGCCCACCGCAGGTCTGGTTGGTCCCGGCCACCAATTCTTCCCGAACGATCTCACTGGTTCCCATAGTCAGTCCGTAGACCGCCCCACCGCCCACCACCGTGGCCGTACACGTGACAAGCTTGAGCGGTATCGTAATCAGGGTGGCAATGACGCTGATCGCGCCCGCAGCCACATTGGTCCCGACGGTGGACTCTTCAGCTCTCGCCAGGGACACCGCTATCGTCTGCACCAAGAACCCAAGCGCAAGGACTGCTGCCGTTCGCCTGATAGTCTTCATGCTGCCATCCTCCTCACACCGAAGCCACTCATGCAATTGTCCTGCCACAGATCATGGCCGGCAGACACAAGGGTCCACCCCTACGCGCTTTATACGCCGAAACGGCGCTCGCGCTGCTGAAAGCTGCGAATGGCTCGAAGAAAGTCGATCTTCCTGAAAACCGGCCAGTAGGCGTCACAAAAATAATACTCACTGTATGCGCTCTGCCAGAGCAGGAACCCACTCAATCGAACCTCACCGCTGGTCCGAATAATGAGATCGGGGTCGGGTAGATCATAGGTATAGAGATACTTGCCGATCTGATCAATGGACATCTCATCGATAATCCGCTCCAGCGGGACCTTTCTCGCGGCCTTGTCCTTGAGCATCGTCGCGACCGCATCCGCGATCTCCTGCCGTCCGCCATATCCCACGGCGACATTCAGGCAAAAGGCGTCATAGTCTCGCGTCGCTTCCTCGGCCTCCCGAATTGCATTCACCGTAGATTGCGGCAGCAGATCCATCTTGCCGATGGCTCGAATTCGCATCCGCTTCCGGTGTACCTTGGGATCCCTGGCAATGTCGCGCATCTTTTTCTCGATCAGTCCCAGAAGGTCGTTCACCTCTTCCTGACTTCGCGACACGTTTTCGGTGGAAAAGATCCACACCGTGACCATCCCGATTGCGAGCTCTTCGCACCAATTCAGGACCTCCTCCAACTTGTCCGCTCCCCTTCGGTGTCCCTCAAGGAGCGTCAAATACCCCCGCTCTCTCGCATATCGTCGATTGCCGTCAAGGATCAGACCGATATGCCGTGGCAACTCGCCGCCTCGCACTTCCTGCAACAGCCGCCCTTCGTAGAGCCGGTACAGAAGTTGCTTAAACATGAGAGACTTACGACTCCGAGAAATGAAAGGGGGACGGGGTAATGACGCTGAGTAAGAGCAGCAGCGACGCTATGCCTACCAGTCTCCTGCGATCATCCAGCGGCGTCACATCGTTCAGAGGAGGAGGATGTTTCAACCCGAGGATCAGGGAAAGCGACGCCCAGAACAGCCACCCCGGCCAATACGCGATCCCCATGCCGGCCAGCGACAGCAGGGTGACGATCGCCACCTTCCGGTGATGCCGACCTACCAACGCATAGGCGATATGGCCGCCATCCAGTTGACCAATCGGGAGCAGGTTCAGGGCCGTGACAAACAGGCCGATCCAACCGGCAAATGCCACCGGGTGCAGCAACACATCGCCGTTCTCCGGTATCGATCCAAACGTCAACCATTGCAGAAGCGAAAACAGTAGCGGCGTCCCCAACGCGATGCCGGCATGTTTCTCCGCGCCTCCGAGGATCAGTTCCGACCAGTGCAGCCCCACAACGATGGCCGGTAACGCCACGCACAATCCTGCAAGCGGCCCCGCAATCCCAACGTCAAAGAGCGCCCTGCGATCTGTCACCGGCGACTTCATCTTAATGAAAGCCCCAAAGGTCCCGAGTCCGATCGGGGCGGGGATAAAATAGGGGAGTGTGACCGTAATGCCATATCGTCGAGCGGTAAAGTAATGCCCAAGCTCATGTACGCCAAGGATCAACAGCAGTGTCACTGCAAACGGCAGTCCCTGCATCAGCGACCAGGGATCCGCGAAGGGATTGGCGCCGCGATTGACGGCCCCCACAAAGACAGTGGTGACAAGGGTCGCCAGCAAGAGGCCGATGTTCACCCACGGGCCGGCACGAAACAGCCGTTTTACCGGTGCGACTCGGAGGATCGTCAGGTCCTCCTCACTCCGCAGCAGCGGATAATAGCCGTGGGGAGCAAGCCGTTCCGTCAATTCAGCGACAGCCGCGCCGGGATCGACCAGCAATTTTCCCTGTAAACGGACGGTTCCATCGAGCAGCCGTCCCTCGCGGATCGCGAAAACGCCCGCCGTCTCGCGCTCAAGAAATAGGAGGACGTCCTCTTCCGGATTCAGCCAGCTTGCCATATCTTTTTTATACCATGGACCCTATATGCGGTCAAACCCTCCAGCGCCTGTCCGCGAGCGTCCGAAGCAACCCACAACAGGCACATCAACAGCGCGCTCATCGGCGGTGCAGCCTGTCAATCTTTGAGACTTGCGCGACTGACGTGGTAGTAGAAAGCCGCCCGAATATTCAGTCGTTCGAAGCGCATCTGCTCGGAAAACGGACCGAAGGGGTTTGCCTGCCGAATCGCTCGAATCGCCTCGTTATCCAGCGGCGCAATGCCGGACGTCTGTGTGAGTTGCAGATCGCTCAAGCGGCCATCACGGGTAATCCCGAAGGTCACCACCAGATTCCCGGTCAGACCTCGCGCGTCCGGAGGATAACCCCAGACGGCCTCAATCCGCCTTTTTACTCCCATCAGATAGGACGCAAACCGGGAATCCTGGCTGTCCAATGAGACCGTCGGCCCGGTGGAGGAGCCCGTATCGCCCTCTTCACCGGTATCGGCTCCCCGGCCGGGATATTGCCCGGCATCGAGGCTTTTCCATAGCGTGGCCATCTGACTCCTGAGGTTGGATGGGCGAACCGATCCGCCGCCGCCATCGCCCTCGAGCGGCTCGACATGCGTCGCCTTTGGGCGCGGGGTGATGTCTGCACCCTGCAATGTCCGCAGGGGTGGCGGCGTCCACGGAGTCAGCGCCGCCTGACGGGCAGGGGTAGAAGTGGCGCTCGGCCTCGCCTCCACGACAGACGGCGGCCGCAGATCGACCGATCTGTGAGGGGGGACCGATGCAAGGCGCGGGATGCGCGAACTCCGTAGCGCTCTCGGCGGACCCATCTTTTCGGCGCGCCGCTGCGCGCGCGCCGTCGTCGTCCCGAGAGTTCTACCATCAGTTGGGGGTAACGTCCGCGTCCGAAGCGATCGATCAACAACCCGGACTTGGAGCGGTCGATCTGCAGGCGGTTCGGCGGACTGCCGCAGTACGCTGAGCAGCCCGACAAATATCAGGTGAGCCAGCAGCGAAACAACGAGAAAATTGCGGATCTGCGGATGCGCACCGGTCAACGCTCGCAGCCCGCCTTCTTGGACCTTGACTCTCAACACTGCGCGCTACAATAGTCCGCAACCGCCGCATTTGTCAAGGGTTGATCGCGTCCGACGTATCTTCGCGAACGGAGATCGGGTTGCTGATATCCGGCGCAAGGGTCAACCATGGAATATCATATCCGGGATGTCGGCGCACAAGGACGGATACGCCGAACACCTTCCGGATCACATCCGGCCGGACGACCTGCTCCGGGGGGCCATCCGCCACAATGCGACCGGACGACAACAGGACCATCCGGTCGAAATAGAGCGATGCCAGATTTACATCGTGCATGGATGCGAGAACCGTCAGACCGTGAGTTACGGTAAGATCCTTGATCAGCGAGAGCATCCCGATCTGGTAGTTAAGATCAAGGAGTCGAGTCGGTTCGTCGAGCAGCAACAGGCGCGGCTGCTGCGCCAGCGCCATCGCCAGGATCACCCGCTGCCGCTCTCCCCCGGAGAGCTCACTGTACGGACGACTTGCCAGAGAGACCAGATCGGTGGCAGTCATCACCTCCTGCGCCACCTCCAGGTCCCTCCGCACGGGGCCGCGGTAGCGATGCAGATACGGTGTCCGCCCAAGCAGGACAACCTCACTGGCCGTAAGGGCGTACGGCAGCAGCAACTCCTGGGGAACCATGGCCATCGCCCGCGCCAGCTCTACGCGGCTGATCCTGCTCAGGTTCTCCCCCTCAAAAGAGACCGTGCCCCCCTGTGGATGCAACAGGCCCAACATCACCTTCAGGAGCGTGGTCTTACCCGAACCGTTCGGACCCAGGATCGCTATTCGTTCGCCCGGTTCGACACACAGATCGATTCCCGTCAGTCCGCGCCCGCCAGAGTAGGTGAAACGAACGCCATCGAGACGGATCACCGGTTTCATCGCCACCCCGACTCTCTCCCGTCCCGCCGGAGCAGGACGAGAAATAGGGGACCGCCGAGCAGGGCCGTGAAGATTCCCACGGGGAGCTCGGCCGGGGCTGCGACGAAGCGCGCAGCCGTATCCGCCAATACCAAAATGGTCGCGCCGACCATCGCGGAAGCGGGCACGAGTCGTCGGTAATCGGGCCCCAGTAGAAGGCGCAGGATATGCGGAACAGCCAGCCCAAGAAAACCGATCAGGCCACCGATGCTGACCGCGGCGCCCGTCAGCAACGCGCCCAGCGCGATGATTCTTCCGACCTCCCGATCCAGATCGACGCCAAGGATCTGCGCCCCCTCCTCTCCCACCGCCAGCGCATTGAGCGATGCTGCGCAGCCGTACGCGGCAATAATCCCCACAACAATCATCGGCCCGACTACCAATAGTTGTCGCAGATCGTGAACGGCGATCCCACCCATGAGCCAGGTAAAGACGTGGCGAAGCCGAAACTCGCTTCCCTCGAAGAGCACGATGCTCAACGAACCCAGATAGCCGAGGACGGTGTTGACAACCACCCCGGCCAGCAGCAGCGTGACCGGCGAACTGCGTCCATCTACCCTCGCGAGCCGGTAGACCAGCAGCACTGCCAGCAGGCCGCCCGCAAAGGCCGAAAGCGCGACCGATCCAAAGCCAAGGATGGAGGCCGGAGGCAAGATCAGCATGGCCACCGTTGCGGCGACACCTGCCCCTGCCGACGTGCCGATGATATAGGGGTCGGCGAGCGGGTTGCGGAGTAACCCCTGGAACAGCACACCGGCAACGGCGAGCGCCGCGCCCACGAGGCCCGCGCCCAGGACCCTCGGCAACCTCAGTTCCAGCAGAATCGTCTCATCGGCGCCCTCCCACGTCACCGGACCGAGCGACATGCCGACCGACCGAAGAAGAATCTTGAGGATCGCCACGGGCGATAACGCGACCGCGCCCTGCATGACACCGATCACCAGCGCGCACAACAACAAACCGACAAGGCCCGCATAGACGGTCAATGCGGGATACCGACGCGTCCTCATTGAACACGATCCGGGTGCAACAGTCTCGCCAGTCGTTCAAGACCGTCGACAATCCTTGGCCCGGGTCGACTGATCAGGTTCGCATCGATTGTAGCAATCCTCCCAAGACGCACCGCCCGCACACGACCCCATCCGGGACGTCGGGCCACCTGCTCCAGCGCGTCGGGGTTCGAAGGCGCAAGAGGATCGGCTAGGACGATCAGATCGGGATCAGCCTTGACAAGCTCCTCAAGACTGAACTCGGGCCACGCCGTTCGCGAATGTGCAGCGACGTTGACCCCGCCTGCAAGTTGTACCAGGGCGTCAACGAATGAACCGGGACCGGCTGTAAAGGGACGATCAGGATCGGCGCCGTCGACCTCAATGAAGATCTGTGGCCTGGGGGCGTCTCGCACCTTCGCCGTAACCGCAGCAACCCGCTGCCGCATGACTCGGACCAGGCCCTCGGCTCGCGCCTCCGCGTCCACGATCCGTCCGATCAGAAGGATATTGCGGTAGAGGTGTTCGAGTGTTCTCGGCGCAAAGATCATGACGCTGATCCCGTACCGCTGGAGCGGCAGCAGCGGTTCGGCGCCCCCATACGTTGAGAGGATCAGGTCGGGATTCAGACGCACCACTTGCTCCAGGTTGGGGTTAAAGGGGACAATCTGCGGTTTACCCTTCGCCGCAGATGGAAAGTCGCTCCATTGGTCGACGGCGACGATCCGGTCCCCTGCGCCCAGAGCGAACAGGATCTCGGTATGGCCAGGCGTGAGCGTCATGATCCGCTTAGGCGACCCACTCAATGTCACGGACCGTCCTGCGTCATCGATGACAGTGAGGGGTGCCGCATCGGCAACTCCACACAAAAGCCACAGCGCGATCCCGATCAGTAGGATCGCCCGACGCATTACAGGCTCCCCTTCAGACCGAACAACCAGGTGATGCCTGGCGCCGTAAAACCGGCCACCTGCTGGTAATCCCGATCGAAAAGGTTCTGAATCTTTCCGAACAGTGTCAGCTCCCGCAGATGGCGCGCGTCCTTCAGCAGTAGGTATGAGCCCGCCAGATCCACGGTTGTGTAGCCCTGCGCGGTTACCCGCCTGGTGACAAACGTAACCGGATCGGTAAAGATATCCGGCCGATCGCCGACAAACGTGGTGGTCAGGCTCGTGTGCAGGCGCCGCCAGGCATGGTCGATCGACAGCGTTCCGGCGTGCTTGGGTCGGCGAAGCAGCCGCTTGCCCTCCCGCAGTGCAGCCGACTCGATGCCGCCGTCGTCCAGCACCCTGGTGTGCAGGTAGGTGTAGCCGCCACCGATGGTCAGGCCATATCCCGGGCGGATTGTCGCGGCCAGCTCGACCCCTTCCGCCTTCGTCTTCTGAACGTTACAAAAGCTGGCCGGACAACCTGGGGTCGGGCTGAAGATAAAAGCGATCAGGTCCTGAAAGTGGTTGTGAAAGTACGTCGCCGAAAAATCGGCCAGCCCCCGAAATAGCGGCTGGTCCAGCCCGACCTCCCAGCTCCTGGTGCGCTCAGGTCTCAAGTGCGGATTCCCAACGACAAACTGACTGCCGTCGCCAAAGCTCTCAACAAAGCTTGGTTCTTTGATCCCTTCTCCGTAGCTGCTCCTCAGCTTCGTATTCACGTAAGGAAGAATCCAGGCCGCCGAAACCCTCGGTGTGACCTCGGTCCCGAAGGTGCTGTTGCCGTCCACTCGAAACCCCGCCGTCACAAACAGCCGCTTGTGCCAATCAAACTGACCCTGAAAGTAGCCGGCCTTGTTGTCCCGTCTTGCCGCATTCGCAGCGGAGGAAGGAAAATCAGTCTCGGTAACGAGAGCCCGCTGATCGAACTCCTCCCGCTCAAAGGCGAAGCCGGCGGTAAAGAGACTGGAGATATCCCGGATAATGGGACCGGTCAGGTTCCAGGAGTAATCAAGAGAGAAACGGCGCTCTTCACTGTTACTGTGAAAGGCGGAGAAATCGATAGTCTGTCCGGTACGAAGGTCTACCGGATCGAACGGATCATCCAACGCATAGTTGTGCCGGTACCAACCGAGTTGAAGCGTCTGTTGCCACCAGGATGCCAGGATGTGGCTGGCCTTGCCGCTGACGAGCAGACGCTGCTGGTTGCTTGATTGATTAGGATCGAGCGCGAGCTTGACTCCATGAAAACTATCGCCGCCGGCCTCGGTCGGAAAATTGAGATGGCTGTCGGTATAACGGACGGCAAGGCTCAGATCCAGCGCTTTTTCCCGTGTAAAGCCAACGCGACTATTGACGGTCGTGTCGCCGAAGTGATTATTGATCGGAAGATGTCCGCCGGTGTCGCTTCGACCCACCCCGAACGAGTAGTCCACACGCCCAACCCCTCCGCCGAGATTGAATTTCTCTTCAAACGTCTTCAGATTGCCGCCCGCAAATGAGGCCTCGGCATGTGGCGTCCCCGCTCCTCGCTTGGTAAAGATCTGAATTACCGACCCCATGGCGTCAGAACCGTACAGCGCGCTGTGCGGCCCACGAACGATCTCGATCCGTTCGATATTGTCGGTACTGAGGTCGCCGAAGTCGTAGGCGCCGCCTGCGTCGTTGACCTTCACCCCGTCAACCAGCACCAGATTAAAATTGGAGTTGCCGCCTCTCGGAAATACGCTCACGACGCTGCCGCGGCTACTTTGTTGTCTGACGCTCAAACCAGGAACATCCCGGAGCAGGTCCGATACTTGAGTGGCTTGACGCGCCTCGATCTCCTCCTTTGTAATCACGGTGACCGACGCTGCGACCTGACTCAGGGGAATCGGGGTTTTTGTCGCCGTCACCACCACCGGCCCCAGCTCTACCGCGTCGCCGGTAGTCGCTCCCCGCATCTCTCCCAACGCATTTCCCGGACAGCAGCACCACAGAATCGTCAGCCATAACCATCCCTTTGCCGAACCGCTCCAGCGTGTCATCATTCGCCCCCTTATCCGCGAAGGTGGTACGTTGTCGTATTCCCCCGGACAGGTCTCCTGACTTGTGGATCGTTACCGATTCTGCGCCTTCCCAGTGAAGAACAGGGCCCTAGATCCTGCCTTTACACCAGTGGCAAACTGCAGAGCGGCTCCCCACTCACAGTGGCGGGACCGTGCCGGCTTTGCCGTGCCGCATCATACGGACGGCACACCAGCTTCCCTGAAATCCGAGGGCATTCAATTCGCTCCAAACAGATCGCGTAAGTTGCTTTCTCCTCCTTTCCGGTGTCCTGCCCACTACCGCAGCCACACGGCCTGGCTTACACCGCCTCCACAACAAAAAACCCCAATCCTCCAAGAAGGATTGGGGTTTTGAT
>PQAQ01000185.1 GCA_003105305.1 Candidatus Methylomirabilota bacterium | reverse complement strand
GCCCCATCCGGTGTCACGGCAATACGCGAGGGAAGACTGTCCACCGGAATCTCCGCGACAAGCGTGTTGCCGGGGGTGCTCAGAACCGAGACCGTCCCCGAGCCGCTATTCGCCACATAGACCTGGGCCGACGCCACGGCCGGGTCTCCAGCCTGACTCACGATCACTGCCAACCCTACAGCCGCGAGCACACCGCAGAACCTGTGATTAGTGAACACGGGAACACCGCCTCCGCGCCGGCCAAGTTGCTTTTTCTCTCATCCCTCTGTACAGTGACGCACGAAGCGCATCATTTCTACGGATATGAGATCTGTCGCCTGCGTGCGCAGTCGTCTCTGTGATGCTCAACAGACCGCTAACATAGCATACGGAGTTACTGAAAGTCGATAATCTGATGATGGTCGTGTCGGATTCAGGCGAGACACCGTGCACATCTGCCTCATAGGCCCGGCGCCGCCCCTGCGAGGGGGGATCAGCCATTATAATCAGCAGTTGGCGCTGGAGCTCGCCGCTCGCCATACTGTCACACTCGTCTCGTTCTCGCGCCAGTACCCGTCGCTGCTCTTCCCCGGGCGGACGCAATACGATCCGGCCGCCCCGTCTGCGGGGCTTCCGATCGAACCACTGCTCGACTCGCTCAACCCGCTGAGCTGGCTGCGCGCGGGCCGCCGGATTGCCGACATGGCTCCCGACCTGGTAATCGTTCACTGGTGGCATCCGTTTTTTGCGCCGTGCCTCGGAACCGCCCTTCGAGTCGCCGGGAGGCGATGCGCGAGCCGGGTGGTCTTCATCTGCCACAACGCCTTGCCGCATGAGCCGTTTCCTCTGGCAGCCGCCCTTACCCGATGGGCGCTGACCGTCGGCGATGCGTGGCTCGTCCACTCTGAGACCGACCGGCGAAATCTGGAGTCGCTCGGGCTGCGAGGCCCGACCTTTCTGGCGCCCCATCCTCCAGGGCGGGGGTTCGGGGAGCCGATCGATCAAGAGGAGGCCAAGCGCCGTCTTGGCCTTTCCGGAAATACACTCCTCTTCTTCGGTCTGATCCGCCGCTACAAGGGACTGCCGTGCCTGCTCGACGCCATGCCTCATGTTCTACAACAAATCGATTGCACCCTCCTGGTGGTTGGAGAGTTTTATGACGGAAAAGACCGGTGCCTGCAACTCATCAACGAACTGGGCCTGGCATCGAAGGTCCGGATCATCGATCGATTCGTTCCGGACGAGGAGGTCAGCCTGTACTTTTCCGCGGCCGACCTGGTCGTCCTGCCGTACGAATCGGCGACCCAGAGCGCCATCGTGCCGATCGCGTATGCCTTTGAGCGGCCGGTCGTCGCCACACGCGTGGGCGGGCTGCCGGAGGCGGTCCGCGACGGCGAGACCGGTTTTCTGGTCGAGCCCCGCAATCCAGCGGCGCTGGCGAAAGCGATCATCCGTTTCTACGAGGAAGACATGGCGGGTACATTCCGCCGACACATCCTACAACAGCAGCACTTGTCCTGGGGGGAACTGGCCGCCACGTTGGAGGCTGCGGCGATCGACCGCACCTCACGGTGAGGCGCGCGAGTCGGCCATGGGCGAGAAGGCGATTACAAAACCCCCACGACCTGGAAGGTTTGGATCGGCGTGACAAAGTAGTTCCCGAAGGCGTCATGGAACTCCATCAGCCACTTGTAAAAACCGGGCGGAGTCGTTCCGGCGTCCTTTTGAAGATAGAACGCCGTTTTGTCCGACGGGGCGCTCGCATCAAAACCATACCCAACGGTTAATAATTGGCCCCTTATGTCGAACAGGTACACCCAGAACTCAACGCTGGTTCCGGCCATCCCTGTTTCAAACAGGAGCCCGTCGAATTCGATCGTCTCTGCCGTCGAGAAGATATTGCGTCCGGCCAGTATAGCGTCCTCAATGCTGTCACCCACGGGTATGGCGGTAAACGCCCCGATGACCCCCTCGCTAGGGGCAACAATGAGGTTTGGCATTGTCGATAGGCTGCGAGGTAACCCCTTCTTGTCAACGGGTCGCATCCCCCCGCTACCCTTCCATGCGGGCATGTCTTTCGCGAACACCGGAGCGGCTATCACCATCGAGGTCATCAAGATCAGCAGCGCGAATCCAATTACGCCATAGAGTTTCAGTCGAACGGTCATCACCCTTCCTCCTCTCTCCAGCTCTTTCCAGGTTACCGTTGCCATTGGCAATATTGCCGGTTTTCCCCGCATGATAAACGAATTCAGCATCAAGGGCAGGCCCTGCCTGCGCGAGATGCCGCTCGAGAGCGAGTATACGCCGATCATAATCATCGCTGGTAGTATTTTTCGCAAAGCTGGTCGTGCAATCCTGAGATTTTTTCGCGAACCGCGGAAAGCGGCTTCTCTTGAGGGGATTAGGAGCGCCCGCACGCGATGCTCCTGGCAGCGGTTTGTCGATACCGTCGAGGCGCCGGTTTGCTGATTGTGCCGACAGCGTGTTCGCCATTGCCGACCTCATTGTCGGGATGTTACTCTGATTGCGATAATTTTCTGTCGGGAATAATCAGGACACGTGTGACACAGTCATTGAGCCTTCACGGCGCCGGCAGTCGCCGTTGTGTCGTAAGGGGAAAGGACACGCGATGACATTGCGCATCCCGCACCTGAAGGATCGCATCGGACGGCGGGACTACACGGTGGGCATCATCGGCCTGGGGTATGTGGGGCTGCCCGCGGTCGTACGATTCTGGGAGGTCGGTTTTCGCGTACTGGGATTCGATATCGATCCCCACAAGGTCAAGCGGCTGAACGCCGGCGACAGCTATATCCGGCACCTGCCGGCGGAACGAATCTCCGCCCTGCCCTGCTCGGGTCGGTTTGAGGCAACCTCGGACTTCACCCGCCTTGGGGAGGCCGACGCGCTGCTGGTGTGTGTCCCGACGCCGCTCACGCGCCATCGCAACCCGGACCTTCAGTATGTCACGCAGACGGCGGACGCCATCGCCCGCACCCTGCGAGTCGGCCAACTGATCTGCCTGGAGAGCACCACCTATCCCGGCACGACCGAAGAGATCCTGCTGCCGCGCTTTGAGGCAAAAGGCCTGAAGGCTGGGGAGGATGTCTTTTTGGTGTTCTCGCCGGAGCGGGAAGACCCCGGCAATGCGCGCTTCGGATTGGCCACCATCCCCAAGGTGCTCGGAGGGGTCACGGACGCCTGCGGCGAGCTGGGAGAGACGCTGTACGCGACGGTGGTCTCCAAGGTGATCCGGGTCTCCTCGCCCAGGGTGGCCGAAATGACCAAGCTCCTGGAAAATATCTACCGGTCGGTCAATATCGCGCTGGTCAATGAGTTAAAGATGCTTGCCGACCGGATGGGCATCGACATCTGGGAGGCGATCGACGCCGCCGCCACCAAGCCGTTCGGCTTTCAGGCCTTCTATCCGGGACCGGGCCTTGGCGGACACTGCATCCCGATCGACCCCTTCTATCTGACCTGGAAGGCGCGCGAGTACGGGATGACGACCCACTTCATCGAGCTGGCCGGCGAGATCAACCATGCGATGCCGACCTGGGTGGTGGGAAAGGTCGTCGAGGCGCTGAACGCACGAGAAAAGTCTCTGAACGGCGCCACGATCCTGGTCCTGGGGGTGGCCTACAAACCGGATATTGACGATCAGCGGGAAAGCCCGGCATTGGAGATCCTGACCTTGCTTCGGCAGCAGGGCGCCCATGTGAATTACTCAGACCCCCACGTCCCACGGTGTTATGGCCACCGCCACTATCCCGATCTGGATCTGACCGCGCTGCCCCTGACGGCCGAGACCCTCCAGACACAGGATGCGGTCGTGTTGGTCACGAACCACGCCGCATTCGACCTCGACCTGATCCGCGAGCACGCCCCCCTGATCGTGGACACGCGAAACGCCTTCAAAGGCATCCCCCCGGACAAGGTGGTCAAGGTGTGACTGCCTCTCACCGGAAAGCGCTTGACCGGAATCCTTTTCAACGCACTACTTGGGCGTCAGAGAACTTGACCGTAGCGTTCTTGTCCTGATAAATTCGTACTAAAGAGAGGAGGTACTCATACCATGGCGAAAGCCCTTGCAAAGGTTACAGGACAGCCGCATATAAGCTCTAGGATTCACCGCCATCTCAAGAAACTGGGGCATTCAGATATGACATTAAAGGACATGCAACGGAGTCTGTCTGGGATCGGGATTTCTCTTTCCAAGAGGGTTATTGAAGAAAGAGAAAAACGATAGCCGATGTCGTATTTCGTCGACACCAGCGCACTATTCAAGCGATACCAGCCAGAGAAAGGAACAGTCCTTGTCTCCCAGATTCTCAAAGCATCCGACCGGCCGGTTTTTATCTCCTCCATAACCATCATCGAAATCATATCGAACCTCAGAAGGCTCTTTGAAGTGGATCGAATCACCGCCGAAGGCCAGTTCCTGCAGCAAAGGGGGTTCTTTTACCAAGACATCGGCGCCCTCGGCATCACGATCCTCGACATAACCGCGGAAGATATTATCAAAGCGGAGGACCTGATCCTGAAACGATACATGAAGCCCGTCGATAGCATTCAGCTTGCGATCGCCTTAAACTTCACGCGTGGTAACCTGACTTTTGTCTCATCAGACCGACGGCTTTGTAAGATAGCGGCTGAAGAGGGCCTCGACATAATAACGCCATAGGGTCCCGCCGCTGCCTCACTCCTTCGCCCTCGCGCTGTACATCCCCCATGCGAACAAGATCCCGATCCCTCACTATGACCGGACCCTGCTGACCCACGAGCCGGCCCACTATTTTACCTTCCACTATCTCTCGGCGGCCCGATCCGACTGGGAAACGATCGCCGACAAGGTCATAGAAGCGGCGATCCGCTGAGATGGATTGCGCCTGAGCGTCCCGTTAGTCCGAATAACCCTCTGTTGGGGATACACGAAACGCCTTCAAAGGCATCCCCCCGGACAAGGTGGTCAAGGCGTGACTGTGTCGGAGAGTTCGGCTTGACCCTCACTCCCGTCGAGTATATTATCTTATTAAAGATAAGCCTGTTAGGAGGTGCGTTATGCCTACTGCGACAGCGCACGCGCGCAAATCCAAGGTCACTGTTACGCTGAGTCCTGACGTGGTCCGTCAACTGGACGCCGTCCTCAGTTCGCCCGAGGCCGGCTCTCGCAGCCAACTGGTCGAGGAAGCCCTCCGCCAATGGCTGCACGACCACGCTCAACGGGAGCTCGAACGTCAGGTGGCGCAATATTATGGCGCCCTTCCCGAGGATGAGTTGAAAGAGGATCAGCAGTGGTCCCTGGCAGCCGCCCGTTCGGCCCGACGTCTGTGGGATAAATAGTCTCCATGGCGTTCCCTCGGCGTGCGGTCCTTTTGCTGGGACGATCAGCCCGTCTCTCATGCGGCAGGTCGAACAGGCCATCCAAATCGCTATCGGAATGTTGCCTTGATAAGAAGAGGTGCGGCGTGTCTCTCGGACTGTAAACAGATAGGTCAGATCGTCGGGCTGACTTCCTCAATCAAGAAGCTACGGACGTCCTGGCGTACCAAGTACCGCTATGAAACGCGGCGACTTGTATTGGGTCGCCCATCTATCGGCCCACGATCCCGGCGGGAAGTCATCGCGAATAGGGTCGTCGCTGCCGAAAGGTCTGGGGGCTGATGGCTAGGAAGGCGACGTTAGGGTCTCCCAGA
>PQAQ01000184.1 GCA_003105305.1 Candidatus Methylomirabilota bacterium | reverse complement strand
GCGCCGGTCGAGCTGATGACGATATCGGCCTGAAGCATCTCCACCTTGGCGAAATCGTACCGAACCGCCCGACCCCCCCACCGTTTGGCTAATTCCACGGCGCGCTCAAAATGTCGATTGGCGACGAGAACCGTGCCCACGCCATCGGCCAACAGATGTTTGGCCGATAGCTCCGACATCTTGCCGGCTCCGATCAACATGACGGTACGACCCGTCAGGTCGCCGAAGATCTTCTTGGCCAGTTCGATGGCCGCCGTAGAGACTGAAACGGCCGAGGTAGCGATCCCGGTCTCGGTTCGGACCCGCTTCGCGACGCGCAGCGCCCTGTCCATGAGGGCATTCAGAATCTGGCCGGTGGCGTCGCGCTCAAGCGCCACCGTGTACGCCGCTTTTACCTGTCCGAGGATCTGAGGCTCGCCAACAACCATTGCGTCAAGACTCGACGCCACACGAAAGAGGTGTCGGATCGCCTGGTCCGCGGTCAGCAGGTACAGAGAGGACTCGAAGATTTCCGCTGGAAGCTTCCGTCGATCGGCCAGGAACTCTATGAGGAACCGGCGGGCGCCCTCCACGTCGTCTACAACCGCGTACATTTCCACGCGGTTGCAGGTCGACAGAATCATCCGCTCAAGGATCTGCTCGCATCCGCCGAGTTCATCTAAGATATCCGGCAGTTCTGACTCCGGAATATGGAGTTTCTCCCGCAGTTCAATCGGGGCGGTCTTATGGCTTAAACCCAGGACAATAATATTCATGGCTATGGATCTCTCCGGCGCGTTCCCCCTTCCCGGAGACCTTTGATCTCTTCGACGAACTGACTGACGTCCTTGAACTGGCGATAGACCGAGGCGAAACGGACGTAGGCCACCTCATCAATCTCGTGAAGCCGCTCCATAATCAGCTCCCCGATCTCGGCGGACGGCATCTCACGCTCCGCCCTCTCGGCAAGGCGACTCTCAATCTCATCCACAATCTGTTCGAGCTGAACAACGCTCACCGGTCGCTTCTGGGTCGCCTTGAGTAATCCCGCCAGGATCTTGTTCCGGTCGAACGGCTCCCGGCGTCCGTCGGCCTTAATCACCATGAAGTGGATCTCTTCGATCCGTTCATATGTGGTAAAACGCTTCAGGCACTGTTGGCATTCGCGGCGGCGGCGGACCACAGCGCCATCCTTACCCTCGCGGGAATCGACGACCTTTTCTTCGAGATGACCGCAGTAGGGACACTTCACACGCGAGTCCCTCGGAGGATCCTACGTGAGGTGGGGAGAGGAGAGGGCGAGTTGCTCTCGGTACAACGGGAAGGCGTCACACAGCTCTTTCACCCGGGCCGCGACCTCAGYCAGAGTCGCAGCGTTCGATACGTCTTTCAGGACGTCGGCAATGAGGTTCGCGATCTCTCTCATCTCGTCTTCCCGCATTCCCCGGGTCGTCACCGCCGGTGTCCCGATCCGAATACCCGAGGTCACGGTCGGCTTGGCATCGTCGAATGGGATGGCGTTCTTATTCGCCGTAATGCCGGCCCGATCTAAGGCGCTCTCTGCCGCCTTCCCGGTCAGCCCTTTTCCCCGCAGATCGATCAGCATCAGGTGAGTATCGGTGCCGCCGGAGACCAGCCGGAAGCCGTGGCTTTGCAGCGCGTCCGCCAGCGCCTTCGCGTTCGCGATGATCTGGCGCTGATAGGTCCTGAACTCCGGCGTGAGCGCCTCGGCAAACGCCACCGCCTTGGCCGCAATAATGTGCATCAGCGGACCGCCCTGCATCCCGGGAAAGACCTGCTTATTCAGGGCCGGGGCATACTCCGCCTTACACATAATCATCCCACCTCGCGGGCCCCGAAGCGTCTTGTGCGTGGTGGTGGTCACGAACTCGGCGTAGGGGACGGGGCTTGGGTGCAGCCCGGCCACRATCAGTCCGGCGATGTGAGCGATATCCACCATGACGAGCGCGCCGACCTCTTTTGCAATCTCACTGAACGTTGCAAAGTCAAGGATTCTCGGATAGGCGCTGGCGCCGACAACGATCAGTCTGGGTCGGTGCGCGACGGCCAGCGTTCTCAGCGCGTCGAAGTCCACCCGCTCCGTCTCCCTATTCACACCGTACGGGAATACCTTGAAAAAGCGACCGGAAAAGTTGACCGGGCTGCCGTGGGACAGATGCCCCCCGTGCGCCAGGTTCAGTCCAAGAATGGTGTCCCCTGGCTCCAGGACGGAAAAGTAGACGGCCATATTGGCCTGCGTGCCGGAATGCGGTTGGACGTTGACGTGGTCGGCGCCAAACAGTCGCTTGGCTCGCTCGATCGCCAGGTTCTCCGCCATATCGACGAACTCACACCCGCCGTAATAGCGCCGGCCCGAGTAGCCCTCGGCATATTTGTTGGTGAGCGTAGACCCGGCCGCCTCCATGACCGCCGCGCTGACGAAATTCTCCGAGGCAATCAGCTCTAACTTGCCGGCCTGACGCTCGGTCTCAAGCCGAATCACCTCAGCGATTTCCGGATCAACATCGATAAGGCGCTTCACGCTCCAACCTCCTGATGTCAAATGGATAACGACGACCCGAATTAATCTAAATGATAATCCCGCCGCCCTTGCTCTGTCAAGGTAAATTGGGATCAGGAAACGCCCCGTACCCCTTGTTCGCAGCCATTTCACCGGAACCGCCGGTAACGATTCGTTACATCAGCGAAGGGTGGCGCATCTCCTCCTCTTCCCAGGAATCCAGCGGATCGCGCTCGTCCCATTTATAGGGGAGCCGAACAATGGTCCCGGGAGTCGTTGCCGTTTCGAGCAGATGGAGCGCATCAAGCGCGATCCGCGTCTGCCCCTGTACGTCAAACGGCTTTCCGGCTTGGTGTCCGAGGGGAAAGTTGACGAAGGCGGCGCGCGGCGGTTTGACGGAAGAGGTGATATCGAGGGCGGAAGAGAGCGTGACGGTTGGAATACCGGCCTCTTCGATGGCGCGGGCGAACAGTCCCACGGACTGGTGGCACAGTTGTCAAACCGGAACCAGGAAGGCCGCATCGACCTGGAGTGCCCGCAGCCGCCCGATGAGATGCGGCGCCATCTCCTTCTGGAGCCTGGTCCGCGTGAAGATCCGCCCCATGAAGGTGAAGGCCGCATGGGCCAGCCCGCCGATCACTCCTCGTACCTCTAACTCCCTGAACCGATCGAGGGGAAAGATCGTATTGAGGTCTTTCACATCCTTGGCGTTCTTGGAGTAGTGCGAGATTTTCAGATCGGCCAGCGCAGTCGTTTTCAGAATTTCCCGAAACGTGAGATCGTTCTTGACGGGATTAAACGGCTCCTGGCTTTTGTGATAGATGCCCCCCGAGCTGATCAGCGCGATCCGGCACTCCCGAACCGGCTTGACCATAGGCGTCCAGGGACTGTTCAGGTTAACCGTCCACTGATAGGGCGGCTCGTTCGCGTAGAGTCGCCGGATCTGCTCGATGTAGGCCACCGGCGCCATCAGCGGCCATCTTATCCCTTGCTGAGGATCAACTCACCGCGGGCCGCATCGACCCTAACGGTATCGCCTTCGGCAAACTCGTGCTCCAGCAGGCGGCGGGCCAGGGGGTCCAGCAATACTCGCTGAACGGCTCGCTTCAGCGGCCGCGCCCCAAAAACCGGGTCGTATCCCTCGTTTGCCAGGAAATCCTTCGCGGCATCCGTCACCTCAAGACCGAGTTTACGTTCGACCAGTCGCTTCTCCACCCGCTTCAGTTGAATCTCGACAATCGCCTTAATCTGAGCCAGCGAGAGTGTATGGAAGATCAGCAACTCGTCGACCCGATTCAGGAACTCCGGTCGAAAGTGAGCCCTGACGGCCTCCATCACCTGTCGTCGCATCTCCTCGTCGTCACGGCCGCCTAACTCCTGAATGACCTGGCTGCCCAGGTTGCTGGTCATGATGA
>PQAQ01000183.1 GCA_003105305.1 Candidatus Methylomirabilota bacterium | reverse complement strand
GCCGCCGAACTGACAGTGCCCAACGGCACACCGGTTACCCGCTTTGATTTTGAGAACGAGGATCTGGGGAAATGGAAAATCCTCAAGGGTCGATGGGCGGTTGAAGAGATACCCGACGCTCCCAGCGGCAAGCGGGCGCTGGTCCAACGCGCTGACCAGAATGCCTTCAACGTGATCCTCACGCCGGCCGGCGCTTTTTATAAAGTCGCGATCGATATCTCGGTGAAATTCAAGCCGCTTTCCGGTAAGGAAGATGCGTCGGGCGGCATCGTCTTTCGCTTTGCAGAAGGGAAGTATTACGTACTCCGCGCCGACACCCTTGAAGGTAACTTACGGCTCTACTACTACGATGGCGACAAGTGGCAGATGCGCGTCGAGGCAACTGTCCAGCATCCCGCCCTTCAGACCTGGCACACTATAAGGGTGGTAGATGTCGGCGATCAGATTCAGGGATGGTTTGACGATCGGCTCCTCATCGACTATGAAGCTATGCGCTCTCTGGTACGTACAGAAGAACGGTTGGAGTCGGGCGAGGTCGGCCTGTGGACAAAGGCTGATTCTATCACCGCGTTTGATGATCTCACAATTCGAGGGTTCCGAGCCGTTCGATCGGAGTGACATCTATCGCCGCTCTCGGAGGGTAATCTCTTACGGAATCGATTGCGGAGACCGCGATGCTCACTCGCACCATAGATCTATTGCCGGGAGCTAAGATCGCGGCGACGACCGCCAGCCGATGAAGCTCAACTGGTGGCCGGTCCTTCCTTCTTTCCGATAGGAAAAATACGTGTCGGTGTTGCACGCTGTACAGGGGCCGATCTTCCGGATGTGCGATCCGGGAATGCCCGCGCCGAGAAGCTGCGCCTCGTTCAGCGCCCTCAGGTCAAGGCGGCCCTTCGCCCCGTCGGGCGTCCAGGCGCCCGTGAGCTCCGCTCTCCAATTCGCGGCGATCTGCGCCTCGACCTCCGGTCCTACCTCGTAGCAGCAGGGGCCGATCGACGGCCCCATCGCCACGTGAAGCGCGGCGGGGTCGATCCCGTAGGCCTCTCGCATCGATGCGACCGCCCGATGGGCGATGCCCGCAGCCGTCCCCCGCCAGCCGGCGTGAACCGCCGCGGCAATCCTGCGAACAGGCTCTACAAACAGGACAGGGACGCAGTCCGCCGACATGACCCCGACGCAAAGGTCGGACGCATCGGTCATGAGCCCATCCCCAGCGCCGGCCTGCTTGTCGGCGGGGCGTGAAACCCTCAGAATAGTGTTTCCGTGGACCTGTTTCGCCGTGATGATCATCATTCGCGGCAGACCAAAGGCTTGCTTGAGGCCGCACCAATTCTGTTTCACGGTTTGCACATCTTCATCGCCGTTGTAGGTAAGGCGGAAGGCGAAGTCGGCTGCCCGGCTCTGGCCCTCCCAGCGACCAAGAAAACCGTGGATCAGGCCATCGAATTGGCCCCAGTGCGGCACCCGCAGGTGAAGGCTCTTCATAGGTCACGATTGTCACTCATCAGCCAGCATAGTATAATGACAACTATGAAGACGAATCAAGCCCTTCTCATGATCGATCACGGCAGCCGTGGAGGGGCAAACGACCTGCTCCGCGAGGTCGCGGCGCTTATGCGGGAGCGCTTCGGGCTGGGCATCGTTCACTACGCCCACATGGAGCTGGGCGAGCCGACCATTCAGCAGGGGTTTGATGCCTGCGTCGCCGATGGGGCAGAGGAGATCATCGTACACCCGTACTTCCTTGGGCCCGGGCGCCACGTCACAAGCGGCATTCCCGATCTTGTCGCGCAGGCAGCCGTCCGGCACCCCGGGGTCGTATTCCGGATCACCAGGCCGCTGGGCCTCCACTCGAAGATTTGCGAGGTCATTCTGGAACGGATGGCCGAGTCCGAAGGCAGCATGGCAAACGCGCAGCCGAAGGAGACCGCCGGGTGACAACACCGGGCAAAGACGACCACACGCCTCGTCATGCCATGGACGGCGCGTTTCGATTTTGCCCGCAGTGCGGAATGGCGCTCACGCCCAGGCGGATAAAACCGGACGGGCCTGAACTGCAGGCCTGTCCACGCTGTTCATTCGTCCATTATCAGGACCCGAAGGTCGCCGCGGGTACACTGTTCACGATTGACGGCGGCATCGTCCTCTTGAAGCGCGGGATTCCGCCCTCATACGGCAAGTGGGTATTTCCGTGCGGCTACGTCGACAAAGGTGAGCGGGTCGATGCGGCGGCCGTTCGCGAAACCCGGGAAGAGGTCAATGTCGACGTCGAGATCGATCGGCTCCTGAATATCTATTCCTACGAAGACTCAGGGGTTGTGATCGTCGCCTATGCCGCGCATATGGTGGGAGGCGAGTTGCAGGCAAAGGACGAGGCGCTCGATGTGGAGGTATTCCCCGTAACCCGGATTCCGTGGGCCGATCTGGCATTCCGCAGCGCGCATGACGCTATTCGGGACTACCTTGCGCATTATCCGGGGCTGGAACCATAGGTATGGCCAGAGTGCGCGATAATGGCAAGGATTATTACGCGATTCTTGGCGTGCCGCCAGGCGCGTCTGGGGAGGAGCTGAAAAAGGCCTACCGGCGGCTGGCGCTTCAGTACCATCCCGACAAGAATCCCAGTGATTCCATGGCAGAGGAGCGATTCAAGGAGATCAGCGAGGCGTACGCGGTCCTGGCGGATCACGCGAAGCGGCAGCAGTACGATACCTTCCGTCAGAATCCACCACGGGCGGGCGACGCGCCGGGCGGATTTCGGTACTC
>PQAQ01000182.1 GCA_003105305.1 Candidatus Methylomirabilota bacterium | reverse complement strand
AGGCCGAGCTTCTTCATCGTCATATCTTCTTGGGTGAAGGCAAAAGAGTTGGTTGGGAGATTTTCGATCTCAAAGCTCAGCATCGGATCGTCAAGCGACCCTGCCTGGGGAGGCCGCTCTTTCGCCGCGTCCCATTTCTTCGCCTCAGCCCTGATCTCCGGATTCACTGCAAGCGCTTCTTGGATGAGCGGCTGCAGGCGGAGCATCTCCTCCGCGGCGGATATCGGAGTGAGGGCTATCGGCAGCAGCATCACCAGGCTGATTGTTACAGCAATGATACCGCGCGTCGTCATGGTGTGTACCTCCTCCAAGACGAGTCCTTGAGCGTGACAACGTAGAGTCGTCCACTACGACCTTTTAGGGTATGACACGTCGTGCGTCACCCTGACGGTGTAGAGTCACAATCCAGCGGGTTAGGTGTTAGGCGACGGCAAATCGAGAACGAGGAGGTTTAAGGAGAGAAAATGCGGAGGCCTGTGCAGCCATGGTCAATGGTGAAAGGGCAACGAGCAGCATATTCATCACGATCACGAGTCGAAATACCCGGGGAAGATCGACGATACACAGAATGGAGGGAGTCCCCATCGAGGCGTGGTGTTCTACCGCGCCGCACGGCATCATGCACAACGCTATCGCGAGACACGCGACGACGACGAGCTTAGTGCACTTCTTTTGATGGACCAAGGCCTTCACGGCTACGCTTCCCATGCCTTTCGATCCATGGTTTCACGAACGGCCGCAGCAAGGGTTGCGTCGATACGCAACAACAACATCATATTATGCTGCCCTGCTTCGGCTGTCAATATCCATTATCTACAATTTCTTAGTATCACGCTATGGTATGATTTCTTGCTGTAACGTGGCAACCGAGACATCTTCCGGGATTCATCTCAGGCCTAGGCCGCAACAGGAAGTGGGCTGGAACGGATGATCGCAGTCGTTCCTGAAGGCAGTCCCATGGTATGATATCGTGCAGAACTACGGAGGCGCCATGGACGACGACCATATTGCGGCGATGCTGGGTAAACTTAATTTCGAGATCTTTGTCCTGACGGCGGCTCATCAGGAGCGACGCAACGGCCAGATTGTTTGCTGGGTGGTACCGGCAACTATCATCCCACAGGTCCCCCGGATTCTGGTCGGGGTCGGCCGGTTGACCTTGACCCGCGAGTTGATCGAGAGAAGCCAGAAGTTTGCACTGAACTTGCTCGGGAAAGATCAATGGCCGTTAGTGGCGCACTTCGGTTTCCGATCCGGCCGAGAAACGGACAAATTCTCAACGCTTTCCTGCGAGCGTGGTGTGACCGGCAGCCCGATCCTGCCAGGAACGGTCGGCTATCTGGAGTGTCGGGTCAGAACCGTCTTCGATGCTGGGCCCGGCGCCCACCTCTTTTATCTGGCCGACGTGGTTGAGGGGAAGATCCTGGCCGACGGAAGTCCGCTCTGCCTCCACCACCTGCCAGAGTTGCTGCCCCCAGAAGATCTCGCCACCATGCGGCGGCTCCTGGAACACGATGCCCAGTGTAATCTCGCGCTCTTCCAAGGCAACAGCCACCAGCAACACGCTTAGCCGATCGCGTACCGCTGGTGGCTGCTTTTCCGTAATCCTTTAGGGCCGGGTCAGACCTCCTAGTGGCAACTGCTCTCCCATCCGGCGTGCCGGCCCTTTGCCTCATGACGCCATTCGATGAGTTCATGGAAGATCCCGTCAAAGTACGTCTTAAAGTCCGGGGCCACATCGGCGACAGAAAGGATGCCAAGCAGCTTCTGACCATCCTCGACTACCGGGAAGCGTCTGACCTTTCGCTGACCAAAGAGCCGCGCGGCCTCAGCCATTTCGAAATCGGGAGCAATCGTGTAGGGATTCCGGATCATGATCTCCTCGATTCGCGTAGTCTGCGGGTTCCACCCTTCGGCGATACACTTGATAGCCATCTCCCGGTCGGTCATGAGGCCGAGCAGCTTCCCTTCGTTGGCGATGAGCACGCACCCCACTTTGTAGTCGCGCATCTTGCGCGCGACCTCGGCGGCGGTCTCCCACGGTGAAGCCGTCACCAGATCGGTCACCATGCCATCTCGCACTTTCATCTTACGTCCCTCCTGACAACGATTCGATCGCGCAAAGGGGCGGCCTTATCTCCGACCACCCCGCCTCAAAAATAGTAC
The DNA here is from genome assembly GCA_003105305.1 of Candidatus Methylomirabilota bacterium. Taxonomy (GTDB): domain Bacteria; phylum Methylomirabilota; class Methylomirabilia; order Methylomirabilales; family Methylomirabilaceae; genus Methylomirabilis. The sequence goes on along the minus strand of PQAQ01000182.1, from coordinate 7,815 downwards.
AGCCCATCAGGCACGACATAACACCTGAAGGGCTGTACGCTCAGCTCCGCGTCTTGCAGATCCCGATGCTCCGCCGATCTAACTTCAGCTTTCCCCATGGGCCACCTCCCCCAATGGGGCACAAGGCCTATACCATCATTTTACGTAATCAATATAGTGCTCGACCGGACCCTTGTCAAGGACACGGGTTATCTGGTCTGCGAGTGTGACAACATGCTGCATTACTCATGAAAGTCGTGTCGCTATAAAAAGCTTCTTGAGGTCTAAGAGATCAACTAAGGGGCAGGTAGCCACTCAGCCGCTGCACCTATCTGCATTGCACGCGGCGCCTGCGTCCGGCGTTCGCGCTGCCGATGCAGCCACCGCCGCCAAATCGATTTCCTCGGGCAACAATGTCCCGACCCACAATCCAAGCATCAGGTCGCTCACGTGACCGAACTTGTGCAACCGCAACCGGCCGGCCTTGTCGATCAGTAACAGGCTGGGAGTGCCCTGCATCCGGTAGGCGCGCATCGTCATCGGGATCCCTTTGGGCTGGCCTTCTTCATGCTTGTCGATGCCGATCGGGAAGCGCAGCCGGTACTCGCGTACGAATACCTCCAGCGCATCGCGCCCCATCACGGCATGGTTCTCAAAAACGGTATGCAGACCGATCACCGCGACCCGATCCGGATCGAATTCATCAAACATCCGTTGCGTCTGTGGCGTACCGAACTGTACGCAGCCCGGACAGAGCATTTGAAAAGCATGCAACACGACCACCTTGCCGCGCAACGCGGCAAGCGTCAGCGGCTGCGCGGTATTGAACCATGCCGACACCTGCAATTCCGGAGCAAGATTGTTGTTAATGTCAGTAGTGTTTGCCGTCATGCCGCCCTGAAAACCATATCATGAAAATCATGAAGGGGACGATACGGCATATTGACGCCGGCTATATCGCTTCTCCGAGTCGCCGAATCCATAATTGTTGAAGCGGGCCGAGATTCCCGACATCGCCGGCTCGCAGGGCTTCGAGATATTCGCGACGCTTCTCTGCGTCCGTGGGTGCGGTTTCGACGGGGGGCAGCGCAAGCTTGTACAGAAGCGCCGCCAGCGCGACACGACCGACGCGGCCGTTGAAGTCTTTGAATGGATGTATCCACTGAAATCGCCAGTCTACCCAAGCGAGACACTCCGCGATATCTGACAGCTTGTCGACATCCACATGTCGCAACCGCTCGGCTAAATCGTCACAGAACGATTGCACGAGAAGCGGGACTTTATGATATGCCGGCGGTTCCAGTGTGCCAACCTGCACGTCCGTCGTACGAAACCGGCCGGCCCATTCCGGGAAGAGGTGACCGGCAAGTTCCCGGTGTGTCCGGCAGAGCCACTCGGGCGTAATGATGATCTCGTGGGGTGAAGTTTGTAATAGCAGATCGAGTATTCGGGCAAGCGAGACGGCAAGCCGTTCTGACACTTCCGCATAGGTCAGCGCGCCCTCAATCGTCTCAAACGGCCGGGTCGATTCTGGCTGTCCTGCTTGTTCGTTCATCGGCCTGCTTGGTCTAACAGGATTTTAAGGCGGGCCACTGTAATCGGCTCGCCCTCGAAGGTCATTGATTGGGCTACTCGCTCCAACAGGACTTCTCGATGAGCCGCGCTCACCGTGTCCGGCGTTGTGTGTTGAGATCGCCATCGGCGAAACTTGGTTTCCAGCGCATCAAGATCGACTGGCTTGCTAGTATCTGATGTCATAGCGGTATCTTTGCACGGACCCGAGCTTCAGACAACCACTTTTCCCTGTCGCCGTAGAACAGTAACACAGAGCCGCTTCACCCCGACGCCCCCTGTGGACCGGCTGAGCGCGCCGCGCAAGAAGGCTGCGCCATACCTCGCCGAGGTCCGAGCCTCCGGCAACTCGGCCTCACGCGTTACGACGGGCGCGTGCTCCCTCATCCGCTGAATCGGCTGGACCACGTTGAAAATATCGCTCAACTTCGGGATCAATCGGGCGGCCGAGCAATCCATCTCGGTAGCCCCTGAACTTCATGACCACCGCATGCTGATTGCCGCGGCGCCGTTCCCGCAGATAGGCGATCGGCAAACTCAATACGACACAGGTGAGGGTGCTCACCCAGTGCCATACCCGGCCGTGCTCCTTGAGGAACAGGATGGTGCAGCGCCCGGTATAATAGGCCCGTCCAGGCGTGTACTCACCGCGAGTGCTCGCGGATACCTTATGCCAAAGCGCCGCGTGCGTCACCACAGCCGAGCGAAACCCTCGCTCGCCGGCACGATAGCAGAAATCAGTCTCATCATTGAGCATAAAGTAGGCTGGATTGAAACAACCGACAGCCTCAAACACCTGGCGTTTGATTAACATGCAGCATCCGTTGATGGCGTCGACCCGTTTTATGCCTTCCGGCCGGTTTCCGTTTTCCAGACGGTCTTTGGCGGGTGATTTAGCCGTGACTTCACGGAACACGATGGCGACCCCATCGCTCCGGATCCGTTGCGGGTCATCCTGATAGTAGACGATCGGTCCCACGATGCCTATTTCCGGCCTAGCCTCGGCTGCTGCCACAAGCGCGTCGAGAAGCGTAGGTCCCGCGGTGACGTCGTTATCAAGAAATAAAACGTAGTCGATCTCTGGACGGCGGAGAACAGTCTGCAATCCAAGGTTTCGCCCGCCGGCCACCCCGAGGTTCTCCGGCGAGACGATCAGGTGGACTGTGGGGAAAGTGGTGGCGATCACCTCACTCGACCGATCGGTGGATCCGTTATCAACGACAACAATCTCTGCATTTGCATACTGAAGCTTGATCACGCTCTCCAGCGTCTCCAGCGTGTCGCGTATCCCGTTCCAATTCAGAATGAGGACAGCAACCCGCGGTTGTGTTTCTGCTCCGACCGCGCCATTTCCAGTCTGTCTTCCGCCGTCGCAAGCCACGTTCTACCCTTCTACCCTCTGGCCGTCGGCATGCCAGGAACACCTGCTCTGCTCCCATGCCAATCCCCAGCTTCCGATCGTAGCAAAGCGGAACAGCGTCGCCTGTTCGATCAGTTGTTCGAACCATCGTAGACGGACAGTTCCGTAGAACCGACCAAATGGGCTCTCGAATCCTTCGACAAACTCCCATGGATGAGTAAGCACAACCAGTACGGGGACTACGCCGACAACTGCGTGAGCCATGATAATCCGCTCCAGGACGGCGTGCGTCTGCGATCTCGGGCCCACCACGCCATACGGATGGTATGATCGTAGCCGCGGCCGCGGGTCCACGGAGACAGGTATCTCGATAAGGGGGTGAGGACATCGCTCTTTGTTGCGCGATGAGGCCAACGGATTGCCTGGATCCAGGTGGAGCGGGACAGACAGAAAACCGAACAGACGGTTCTCAAGCGAAGAGTCAATCAGGAATCCTGCATCCGCTGCCGCATCAGCCCCGGATGAATCGATATGGAGAAAAGGAGCACGAAAGGAGCTCACGCTGACACCCACCAGATTCTCAAGTAACTCTTTCGCCTGTCGGAGAGCTGTTGCCTTCCCGGTTCGGCCTTCGAGGATCCTGGGATAAGGAATTGTCTTATCGATCGGGTAAGCTCCGCCGTAGCTTTCGTGGGCCAGGCCATGGCACCCGACTTCATGCCCACGTCGAGCTACTTCGAACACGGCATCGGGAGCCAGGCGAGCCAGTATTCCCTCCACGAAAAAGGTCCCACGGACCCCATGAGCGTCGAGCAAGTCCAGAAACCTCGGGAGACCTTCCCGGATCCCACGGAGACCTCGCTCGTTCCAGGAACCCAGCCCCCAAGGCGGATCAAGTTCAAGGTCACACGTCACGACCAGGGTAGGCGGCTCAGAAGAGAGGTGCGCTCCCGAAGAGGGGCGCCAAACAATGGCAGCCTGTAAAAGACGCCGCCACCAGCGCGGATTCGAAAAAGCCCGCCCGTACGGGTGCCACATGGTGAGAGCACGGAAGCCCGCCTTCACACCGTTCAGTCGCATAGCTATCGATGTCGCTTCGGATCAACGGAGCGGGTGAAGGCCGCTTCGGAATCAGATCTGGGACGGTGCGCGATCTGCGTCTTTGAATCGCGTAATTCGGCATAGACCGTTTCGATCCGGTTGACCATCGTGTCACATCCATAATTTGTGCGGAACCGCTCCCTTGCTCGCGCAGCCCTGGTATTCGCCGCGTCACGATCCGAGAGCACAGCGAGGATGCCTCGGGCCAGCGCCGTGGCGTCCATGGGCGGCACAATGATAGCGTCATTGCCAAAAATTTCCGGGATCCCACCCACGTGAGTCGCGACGACCGGAACCCCTATGGTACCCGCCTCCAGCGCGACATACGGCAACGCCTCTGAAAGTGATGGGATCACAACCAGGTCGGTATCGGCGTAGAGATCAGGCAGGCGCGATCTGAGCTGAGCGCCGATAAATCGAACCGCCCCCCTTAAATCAAGCGATGCGGTCAATTGTTCGAGCTCCGGCCTGAATGACCCGTCGCCGACCACAGTCAGAGTGAGATTAAGATCAGGATGAACGGCGCACACCTCACGGAGCGCATGCAGAAGGTACTGGACTCCTTTGCCGGGTTCCAGTCTTCCTACGCACAGGAGGCGGACACCCTCTCCGCCTGGGCGAGCTACCCAAGAGCGCACACTGAAATCATCGGTCGGAAGGTCGTAGGGTATGGCACTGATCTGCTCGGTCGATATCCCGGCATCTCGAATCCTCCGCCCGACAATGGCGCTGGGAACAATAAAACGCCCAACATGCCGGAACACGCGTCGACGCGCCCACCACGCGCCCAGAAGTATCACGCTCATCACGGCGATCGGGACGCGCCTCTTGTTCTCTATGCGTCGCCCATACGCCAAGCAGGCACTGCAGATCCGACGGCTGAAACGCTCCACGCAACTTCCATCCTCGTTGTAACACAGTCCATGGCGGAAGCAGACCGGCCATGAGGAATGCACCGTCACGACCACAGGGACTCCTGCGCGCGCAGCGACGATGATCGGCACTAGCGAAAAATCGAGACAGGCGTGCAAGTGGACGATATCCGGGCGCCAGGACCGCAGGAAACGCCAAAAGGCGACGTATACGGCAAGATCGATCGGAAACGCCTTATTCACAAGCCGGGGAAACAGTAGTGTTGGTGAGAAGGTGGCATCCAGCCCTGGCATGGATGCTGAGGACAAATGCTGATCGTCGATCGTGAGAGCCACCTTGTGGCCCCGAGCGATCAACATGTTCGTTACACTCTTCACGTGACGCGGCTCTCCTCCCACTGGAATGGGATGTTTCAGGAAGGAGCTTGAAACCATTACAATACGCACGTTGCCTTCTTCAGCTCCCTTAACCACCTGAAATGCGCCATAAGCCACGACTCCTGTTTCTGTCGCTATAAGCTCTGTCCTACCCTATCCGGAACGCCATCCGGTATCGTCAGAAGCTGGCGGCTGATCTCTTCCAGGAGTGTGACGATGCGAAGCCCCTGTGTCGCAGGGACGGGAGAAGGATCCCCTGCCTGAATCGCAGCGTAGAACGCCTGTATCAGCCGGCGAAGACCCTCCCATCCTCGCCCCCGTCCCGTCAACACCTGACACGCATTCCGTCCGGCGCCGTACAGCAGTTGCGCGCTGACGTCCAGAACAGCGCGCCCCTTCCTCAACCAGCGATGGCCGCTGAACGGCCGGGTCTCAACAAGGATTTCGTGAATCAGATCGACCTCAAGCGTGCGAAGCGTTCCAAGGAGGGTAATCTTATGTCGGAAGGGTGCGGCATCCGTGGAAAGCGTCAGTGTACTCACCCCCTGGGCGTGTTGCGCGACGGCACGAACCTCCCTCACCTTGTTGCCGTCGGCAGAGGGATAACCCACTGCGCGGATAGCCAGCGGCTCCCCCAGAAATAACTCTGAGAGATAGAGCGGGTGCGACATGTCATTGATCCACGGTCCGGACGGCAGGTCGGCAACCCAGGGAGGCGAGCCCGGCAGACAGCCGTGAAAGACATCGAGGCCCACAAGGCGTCCCAGCCGACCCTCGACGACCCTGGTCTGGGCCTCGCGGACGACCGGTTCAAAGAGGTGGTTGTGGCCGACCGTGAGAAGACGGTGATGCTGCGTGGCCGCATCCAGCATTCGTTTGGCCTCGATCACTGTGAGGGCCATCGGTTTTTCGACGAGCACATGGCATCCGGCTTGGAGGGCTTCGCAAGCTAAGGGGGCGTGAGTCGGCGGCGGAGTAAGAATATGCACAGCGTCCACTCGCGTGCGCTCCAGCAATTCCGCCAGACCGGCGGTCGCCTGCTCGACGGCATACGCTGCTGCGAGCGCGTTCGCCCTGTCGAGATTGGGATCAACTGCGCCGACAATGGCGACCCCCTGAAGCTCTTTGACCATGCGGCAATGGTTCTCCCCCATCCGGCCACAGCCCACGATCGCCACTCGGATCATGCAACTTGGCCGGCCGCCATTCGGCAGGCGCTCAGCAGCGCCTCCTTGGCGTCAGACCCCTTTAGCTCGACGAGGCATTGGCGATACGTTCCTGGGCATCTGAGATGCCTGGAGGTGTGAGCGCACGGTGAACAGGGTAGCGGATGTCGTATCGTCATGAATCCTCCTGATAGGTCGGAAACAATTTGTCCGGGGGCCGTTGGACCAAACACGCCCACCACCGGCGTTCCGACGAGACGGGCCATGTGTAGGTTCCCACTGTCATTGGCCAACAGAAACCCGGCCCCTGCAAGGATCTCCAGCAACTGGCGCAGAGAGGTCGCCCCTACGAGGTTTACGATCCGAGCCTGAGGAAGCCCGTACAGCAGTTCCTCTGCCGCGCCGCGGTGTGACGCAAGACCGGTGACAACAACCGGCAGGTCTCCCGCCCGGATGATGATCTCTATGCACTTGCGAAAAAAGGCGAGGGGCGCATCTCTACTGGGATCGCTGGACCATGGAGCAATAAGCGCATAGGAAGGCCACGGAATCTTCGCGCGGGCGGCATCCGCAAGGAGACCTCGCAACTGCTCGCTCAGCGTGATGCGGGGCGCCGTGAAGGGCACACCGAGCCGATCAGCAAACTGCAAATAGTCCTGCGCCCGATTTCCCGTCGGGGGAAGCACCTCAATGCCGCGACCGGCCGGCGGTGCGGCTCCCCGGGGATGACCGTATAAGACGCGCCTCGTCCGTACCAATCCAAGGTGTGCGGCATACGCCATCATCTGTTTTCCGTAGATCACCACAGTATCGGGTCGAAGGCCGGAAATCTCCCGGGAGATCCGGAGATGCCCGAACGGATTCCTGGAGAACACCAGGTCCTCATCTGTCAGTAGATAGTCGTCCAGCAGACCATCCTGGACGAGGAGCCCGGCCAGATCAAGGTATGATGACGGGATAACGGGAAGGGCGTGAAAGCGGGACCGAACCGTTCCCAATAACGGCAATGCCATTAACAGGTCGCCAATCCCGGTGTAGGTCACAAAAACGAGGAGAGGCCGCTCGCCGGTTCGTCCGCCGCGTGAGGTAGAAATCGATGTAATCATGCGCGAATTCGAACCATCAGGGCCTTACGGACGCAGGGTCTGTCATGCACATACGCCGTATCCGTCCGTTGAAGCGGAAGCGCTACCGAGGGTCGTGTCATCGGGCACTCAATAGTAAGTGCTCCCGTGGAAACCCGTCAATACTTTTTATGATGGTTTTTGTGGTTCATACGAATCGCAGCATTCTCCTTGTCTCTCCAAGTCGCGTTGCTGTATCCTGAGCGCACGACAATAAGGGGGCCGCCGCACGGAATCCCGTTTTCTGAAGGGGGTTGTTGGGC
>PQAQ01000181.1 GCA_003105305.1 Candidatus Methylomirabilota bacterium | reverse complement strand
ACCAGCGGCTTGCCGTGTTCCAGGATCAGCAGGCGGTCGCTCCGCACATCCTTGTTGGTGACCGACTCCCACGTCCCGTCGTTGAAGACGTTACAGTTCTGGTACAGCTCAACGAAGGCCGTCCCCTTGTGCTCAGCGGCGCGTCGCAGCACGTACTGCAGATGTGGGCTGTCGATATCGATCGAGCGCGCCACGAATGTCGCCGACGACCCGATCGCCACCGACAACGGATTAAAGGGACGGTCGAGCGCTCCGAACGGTGTCGATTTGGTCTTCATGCCCTGTTCGCTGGTCGGCGAGGTCTGGCCTTTGGTGAGACCGTAGATACGGTTGTTGAAGAGCAGGATTTTCAGGTCGATATTGCGCCGCATCGCGTGAATGAGGTGATTGCCGCCGATCGACAGGCCGTCGCCGTCGCCGGTAATAACCCAGACCATCAAATCAGGGCGCGTGATCTTGATGCCGGTCGCTATCGCCGTGGCCCGTCCGTGGATTGAGTGAAATCCGTAGGTGTTCATGTAGTACGGAAACCGTGACGAACAACCGATGCCGGAGACAAAGACAATCTTCTCGCGCGGGACACCGACGTCAGGCATGACCCGCTGCAGGCTGGCCAGGATCGCGTAGTCGCCGCAACCCGGGCACCAACGGACATCCTGATCCGAGATAAAATCCTTGCGTGTCAGCTTGGGAGCCTGTTCCAGACCGCATTGCGCCATTGTTATATCACCTTGGCGTGCGTGCAGAGATCACTCTGTTCGCGCGCACCTAAAAGTTCTTCAGCCTTGGCCACGATCTCGGAGACCTTGAACGGCCTGCCCTGGACCTTGTGGAATCCCACTGCGTCAACCAGGAACTGCGCCCGCAGCATCGTGAGCAACTGTCCGAGGTTCATTTCTGCGACCAGTACGCGTTGAAAGTTTGCCAGCACACGGCCGACATTGACCGGCATCGGGTTCAGGTAGCGCAGGTGAAGGGCCGACACGCGGTGGCCTCGCCGACGAAGGGCCTTGACCGCCTGCGTAATTGCCCCGTAGGTTGAGCCCCATCCGACGACGAGCAGATCGCCGGATGGATCGCCATAGACCGTAGCCTCGGGAATATCGTGGACGACGCGCGCGATCTTTTCGGCTCGCAGCCGAACCATCTTCTCGTGGTTCTGTGCATCGTACGAGACATTGCCGATCACATCCTCCTTCTCAAGACCGCCGATGCGGTGTTCCATGCCCGGCGTTCCAGGGACGACCCACGGGCGCGCCAGGGTCTCAGGATCACGCTGGTAGGGGTGAAATCCCTCAGGATCGGTGGTGAATGTCACTGGGATTTTCGGAAGCGATGCGACCTCCGGGAGCTTCCAGGGCTCGGCGCCGTTGGCGAGGTAGCCGTCCGACAGATAGATCACCGTACACATGTGGCGTATGGCGATGCGTGCGGCCTCGATGGCCATCCAGAAGCAGTCGCCCGGAGTCGCCGGAGCCACCACGACGACAGGGCATTCGCCGTTTCGTCCGAACACCGCCTGAAAGAGATCGGCCTGTTCGGTTTTAGTCGGAAGCCCCGTAGACGGCCCGCCGCGCTGGACATTCACGATGACCAGCGGGAGTTCGGTCATCACCGCGAGGCCGATCGCTTCGGTCTTGAGGGCCATGCCCGGGCCGGAGGTCGTAGTTGCCCCGAGCGCGCCCGCATATGCGGCCCCGATCGTGGCGGTGATTGCTGCGATCTCATCCTCGGCCTGAAAGGTGATCGCATCGTAGTGCGGGTACATCGCCAAGGTGTGCAGGATGTCGGAGGCTGGTGTGATCGGGTAGCTTCCACAAAACAGCGGCAACGACGCGAGTTGTGCGGCCGTGATAAGGCCGACCGCCGTCGCTTCATTCCCGGTAATGTGGCGGTACGTGCCCGGTGCGATCACGGCCGGCGGCACGACGTATCGGGACGGAAACAGCTCGGCCGTCTCACCGTAGTAGTAGCCGGCCCGAAACGCCGCGATATTCGCTTCGGCTATCTTCGGGTTCCTTTGAAACTTGGCTCGGATGCTCTTTTCCTCGCGCTCTAACGGATGGTTGTACAGCCAGAACATCAGGCCGAGGGCGTAAAAGTTTTTACAGCGCCCGACCTCTTTCGCGGTCAGACCCATCCCTTCTAACGCGAGGGCCACCTGCTTGGAGATATCGATCGGAAATACCTGGTAACCGGCCAGGCTGCCGTCCTCAAGCGGGTTTGCCTTATATCCCGCTTTCTCAAGGTTCGATTGCGTGAACGTTCCGACATTGGCAATGATGATCCCGCCTCGCGGCAGGTCCGATAGATTGATCCGTAGCGCGGCCGGATTCATCACAACTAGGACGTCGGGTTGATCGCCTGGGGTGTAGACCTCCTGACTGGAGAAATGAATCTGATACGCCGACACGCCCGCCAGTGTTCCTGCGGGGGCCCGAATCTCAGATGGATAGTCCGGAAATGTCGCCAGGTTGCTTCCCCCTAGCGCGACACTCTTGGTAAATTCCGTTCCGGTCAGTTGCATCCCGTCGCCTGAATCGCCGGCGAATCGAACGACGACCGTTTCCAACTCACTCGTTGGTTTTGGCCGCGCCTCAGGCGCAATGCGCATGTTCTCGCTGTCGCTCATCTAGGTCCTTTCATTGTGGATAGCCGCCAGCCGTTTGCTAGCCGCCATGGAGCCCTCGCGCGGTAAGACCGGGCTCTGGCGGCACATTGAGTACCGCGGCGGGGAACAGGGAGACGATAAACTTGACAATATCCCGCATCGACACCACGCCTACCGGTCGGCCCTGGCCGTCGAGTACCGGGATATGACGATAGCCGCCGATATGCATCTTGTTCAGGGCGTACGCGATGCCGTCGTCTATCCCCACGGTCTCAGGACTCGGCGTCATGATTGTTTTGATCGGGCTATCGAGATCGAGCTGTCCGACAACCTTCTTCAGAATGTCCCGCTCGGTGAAGATCCCGATAAGCCGTTCGCCCTCCATCACCAACACGCAGCCGACGCGAGCATTATTCATGGTTTCGGCAACGCCCCGCACGGCGGTTTCCGGACTGGCGCACACCGGCTCCCGGATTTCCAAACTCCGAATCGGTTGCGTCATGATTGCGCAACACAGCTTCTCAGCGTCTTCCTCCACCTCAACGTCTTCGTACGCCTCGTCAAATTCGCTTGCTGCAATACCCATGATGCTCAGTCTCCCGATCTTGACACCAGAGCGCTCTAGACCCCAACCTCTTTATCCTCTTCACCGCGTCGTTATCAATCCCGCTTCTCATCTGCTAGACGATAGCGTCGGTTTGACGCAAAGTCAAGGTCAAAGCCGAGCCGGGAATGGTATCAGAGGCGTAAAAGACGCGGCTTTGCGGTTGACAGTGTCAAGGGCGTCCACTATAGTTTAAACGGTGTGACGTAGGTTGAATCTGTAAACGACGTAGAGGTCTATTACACGCCGTGGGGGGACGTGAACGGAAAGATGTTCGTTGAGCTGATTATTGATGGTAAGCCGGTGCAGGCCCCGGCTGGGACGTCAATTCTCGAGGCGGCGCGGCGGTCCGGGACCGAGATTCCGCATTTTTGCTACCATCCGAAGTTGTGCGTAGTGGGCAGTTGTCGCTTGTGCCAGGTGGAGGTACAGGGAGTCCCAAAATTAGTGATTTCATGCGCCACGCCCGTCGCGGACGGGATGGAGGTGTTGACGGCTTCCGACCGTGTGAAAAAGGCCAGGAATGCGGTGCTCGAGTTCCTGTTGCTGAACCACCCGCTGGATTGTCCGGTTTGCGACAAGGGCGGAGAGTGCCCGCTTCAGGACTACACGCTCAGGCATGGTCCCGGTGAAAGTCGCTTCATCGAACCGAAGATCCGTCGAATCAAGCATCAACCGATCGGCCCCTCTATCATGTTCGACGCGGAGCGGTGCATTCTCTGTACGCGCTGTGTCCGGTTTTGCCGGGATGTGACGGGCACCTCGGAATTGGGCGTGTTCGGTCGAGGCGACCGAACTGAGATCGGCCTCTTTCCCGGACGAAGCCTCGATAACCGATACTCGGGGAATGTAGTCGATCTCTGTCCGGTAGGGGCGCTGACGAGCCGCGACTATCGCTTTGCCGCGAGACCGTGGGATCTGATCAAACAGATTTCGACGATATGCGGACTGTGCAGCGCCGGGTGTAATATTACGGCCGATGTCCGTCATAAGGCGTCAGGTCCGCAGATCCTCCGCATCCGTCCGCGAGTCAATAATGAGGTGAACGGCCACTGGATCTGTGACGAAGGCCGTTTCGAGTTTCATTTTGCGCGGGACCCCGGACGGCTTGATGCGCCTTTGGTGCGGCGCAATGGCGAGTTGCAGTCGGTAAATTGGGACGAGGCGATCGACCGAATTGCGGACGGCCTAGTCCGGATCCTTCAGGAGAAGGGAGCGGAGGCGATCGGTGTCGTGGCATCCGCGCGGCTGACCAACGAGGAGGCATTTCTTGTTCGGCAACTGTTTGGAGAACAGCTCGGCGTTCCTCATATCGATTACCGAATCAGGGATTCGCAGGAACCTGGCGGAGGCATGCCGGAAGATCACCTGCTTCGGCGGACCGACAAGCACCCGAACTCAGTCGGGATGCGCGTCCTGCGGCTGATTCCCACGGGCCAAGGGATGGGAACCGTGGAGATGTTGAGGGCGGCGAGCGAGGGTCGGCTGGCTGCCTTATTCGTCTTTGAGGAGGACCTGGTCGCCGCGCTATCGGGAGAGTCGGCCGCCGCGTCGTCGCTCGAGCAGCCGGATTTGTTGGTCGTGTACGATTTGTTCTTGACAGCAACAGCAAAACTGGCGCATGTTGTTCTGCCGGGACTGAGTTTCTTTGAAAAGGAAGGGACGTTCACAAACTTTGCGGGACGGGTTCAGCGGCTCCACCCGGTGCTGGAACCGTTCGGCCGCTCGATTCCGCTTGTCGAGTTCCTGCAGCGCCTTGCGCGCCGACTGAGGCTTTCCGTCACGGAAGGAGATACAGAAGCGATAGGGCGAGAACTCGCCCGCTCAGATTCGGCATGGGAAGGTGTGGCCTACGAACGTATTGGTGAGCTGGGAACGCCGTTGGTGGACACGGCGGCAGCACGGTAGCGCCGCGAAGAAGCGATAAGGAGATCACTGATGGGGTTGTTTGACAACAAGCAGATTGAGCCAAACGTGATGACGACAACGGTCGAATGGCTCTTCAATTGGGCTCGCAAATCGTCCCCCTGGCCGATGACCTTTGGCCTGGCCTGCTGCGCGATAGAGATGATGGCTGCCGGCGCCTCCCGCTTCGACCTGGACCGTTTAGGAGCCGGTGTCTTTCGTCCGTCGCCGCGGCAGTCCGATGTCATGATCGTGGCCGGGACCGTGACCGAGAAGATGGCGCCTCGTGTCAAGACGTTGTATGAGCAGATGCCCGATCCCAAGTGGGTGATCGCCATGGGCGCCTGCGCGATCTCCGGCGGCCCCTTCTACTACGACGCCTATCATGTCGTCAAAGGGGTGGACCTGCTTGTTCCGGTTGACGTCTATGTCCCGGGCTGTCCGCCTACTCCTGAGGCGCTCATCTTCGGCATCCTGACCCTCCAGGATCAGATCCAGCGCGG
>PQAQ01000180.1 GCA_003105305.1 Candidatus Methylomirabilota bacterium | reverse complement strand
GGGAATCGCCTTTCCCAGGATGGCGGTATCCGGGCACTCGGTGACACAGGACATGCAGCCGACGCACCTGTTGCGATCAAACTGCGGAATCTCCGGCGCGATGTAACTGAAGTCGCGCAGGGCGCCGGTCCCAGGCGGGATCAGACTGCGGGCGACCCCGACATCGGCCGGAAGACTCTGCTCTCCGGTCCCTGCCGCATACGCCCCGATGATTCGCTCATTGAAATCGCCGACATACTGCCCGATATCAAGATCTAATGGATTATCTCGTAACTCATGCTCTGCCATGGTCGAACCTTCCTTCTGCTGCGGGTCTGCTGTCACAGTCTCCCGGCCGGCCCAGACCGCGCCATCGTCTCTGCGGGGATCTCGAAGACCTCGGTGAAGCCGCGCCGCACCGCCGCCATATTGTCCCGAACAACCTGCTCGCCCCGCTTGCCGAAATACTTCCGAAGCGACCGCTCGACCGCCTCAAAGACCTGCGCTTCAGACAAACGCTGCTCGCGCAGAAACGGCGTGCAGCGAAGAAAAATGCCCAACAGGACAATCCCCTGCATCCGCTGCTCCAAATCCGGAGAGCTGGCGACCTCGCGCGCGATCTTCACAGTATCCAGGGCCAGGATGCGGATCTGTCGCTCGCGGATGATCTCTCTGGCATAGTCAGGAATCCCCGCCCACACCTCCTCCGGCGTCTTTTTGTCGGTCTGGATAAACACCATGCCGCCCGACGCGAGGCCGGCCAGCGGATTACCGAGATTGAAGGCATTGATGTCGTTGAGCGGCACAAAATCGACCTGCGTCAGCTCGCAATGGGTGCGGATCGGCTCCCTGGCGACGGTCAGATAGTACGTCGTCGGCAGCCCCTTTTTTTCGGAGCCGTACTTCGGATACGCCTGAACCTTCAGACCGAACAGATCGCCGACAATGGTGGCGATCACCTTGTTGGTCGTCACCGACCCGAAACCGCCGACCGAATGGCCGCGCATCGAAAAGGTCCCGGTCGCCCGGACATCCGGATCTTCGGCCGGCACAAGCGCCAGGTCGTGCTTGATCCCGAGGACAAAGTAGCGGGAATCGCCATCGTCAGACCGCATTCGGTCGATCGCGGCCACTAAATCGCCGGGACGGATATCCCGGCTGCCCAGTCCGGCGGCGCCGGCAAAGATGATCGGCATTCGATTGATTGGCGGGTAGCCGGGCGCACCCGTCAGTGCATCGGCGAAGGCGGCCTTGATCTCGGCCGCGAGCGGGTTCGATTGGGCCAGCGGGTTATCCATCCGCTCGATCACCGCCATCGCCTTGAGGTGTTTCGTCGCCTCGACGATCTGCGGGCCCGGAAACGGGCGAAAGCTGGTGACGTGGAGGGCGCCTGCTCGAACCCCGCCATGAGTCTTCAGATAATCGACGGTCGCCATGGCCGTCTCGACCAACCCGCCCATCCCGACGATGGCGTAGTCGGCATCCTCCAGCTTGTACGCTTCCACTAGGCCGTACCGGCGGCCGGTCAGGGCGTAGAACCGCTCCATGATCCCCTCGACAATCGCCGGTAGCCGATCATAGAAGGCCCGCTGGGCGATCTTGCCCTTCATGTAACTGTCCTGATTCTGCACGACCCCGCTCATAATCGGCTGCAACGGATTCATCAGGTTGCGCAGGCGCGTGCCGGTATGCGGGTCGCCGACAAACTCCCTCATCAGCTCCGGTTCAGGCAGCAGAAGATTTTCGATGGTGTGAGTGGTAAGAAAGCCGTCCTGCACGGTCATGAAGGGGGTCTCTGCCTCCTCGGCGGCGCGGCGGGCGATGAGCGCCAGATCGGCCACATCCTGGGCGTTTTTCGCAAAGAGCATCCCCCAGCCGACGTCCGCCACGGCCATCACATCATCGTGACCACAGTGGACATTCAGGGCCTGGGACGTCAGGGCGCGGGCGCCGATATGGAAGACCGCCGGAAGCCGCTTCCCGGCGATGGTATAGAGAACCTCCTTCATCAGGACCAGCCCCTGACCGGAGGTAAAGTTCGAGACTCGCCCGCCGGCCAGCGCAAACCCCTCGCAGGCGGAGGCGGAGCTATGTTCCGACTCGGGCTCGAGGAAGAAGAGCGGCTCGCCCCAGAGATTACGCGCGCCGTTGGCGACCTCGGCCTGATACCCGGTCCCCATATTGGTAGAGGGGGTGATCGGATAGGCGCAGGCGCCCTGTGTGATATGCGTGTCCACCCAGACGACAGCCGCCGAGCCGTCTGCGGTGCTCGGAATCCCCGGAAAAGGAAATGGCTTGTCGGTCATTATACCTCTCCTTCACGAACCGTGATTCAACCGCACTCTACCAGACAGCGATGCCGCGTGGGCGTTTGCCCACCGGCACTCGCCCCACCGTTGCCTGGGACAGCAGGTTGATTGCGGAAATATCGTCCGATCCGGTATTGGCCACAAAGGCATACCGCCCGTCGCCGGAGACGACGATCGTGCGAGGACGGGTTCCGACAGGGATCGTCCGGACTACCGTACTGGTAGCTGTTGAGATCACCGACACATCGCCGCTCCCCGTGTTCGTCACATAGATATAGTGACCGGATGGCGCGATATCAGCATCACTCGGCTCCCTTCCCACGGGAATCGTGGCGACTACCTGATGGTTCGCCATCTGGATCACGCTTACGCTGTCCGAGCTCCTGTTCAGAATATAGGCGAAGGCGCCACCAGGGCCAAACAGTATCTCATGCGGATTCTCGCCGACAGGGATCCTACGCAACGCCTGTTGAGTGGCCGCGTCGAAGACGGTCACACTATTTGACTCAGGGCTGGAGATCAACAGATACTTGCCGTCTGGCGAGATCTCGGCACCATAGGGTCTTACGGCCATCGGCAACTCCGCCGCCACGACATTCAGCGACAGGTTCAGCATCGCGACGGTATGGGATCGCTCACTGGGAACAAAGGCGTGACGGCCATCCGGAGAGAGGCTGATATGGGCCGGCGCTTCTCCCACCGGGATCATCGCCACCTTCTTGCCGGTCGCGATCTCAATCACCGTCACGCGGCTATACGCAGTGTTGGTGACGTAGGCGTAGGTCGCACCGGCTCCAAACACGGTCTGGCCCTCTGGACCGGTCGCATCAGGAACCGTCGCGGCCACCGTGTGCGCCGGCAGAGCCAGAATCCAGACCTCAGCCGAACGGCCGCACGTAACCACGGCATAGCGCCGATCCGGGCTGACGGCGATGTGCTGCGGGCCGGCGCCCACAGTTACAGTATCTGTCACCTTCATCGACCCGATATCGATCGCCGAGATCGTATCCGAGCCCTCGTTCGCGACATAGAGCGTCTGCGTGCCGCGCACGCCTACCCCGTGCGCCGACGCAGTCGAATAGACGATCAGCAACGACGCCATCGCCACGAAGCCGGCGTTCAGCATCCACCGGACTGCCGTCATATCGCCCCTCCGGCCTCGCCTGCCGACCTCCATGTGTGACCCTCCAGTTGATCTACGTTTCTGGTGTAGCGTCCCATAAATCCCTTTACAGTGATTGTCGTTCCGGGCTTGACCCGGAATCCGGTCTTGCGTGGCTRRATTCCCGCTTTCGCAGGAATGACGGCTCTCAAATGAATGTAAAGAGGTATTCGATACCCTACACTAGGACTGTYGGGGTTGAAGCAGTTGCGTCAGCGCCTCCCGGTCCACAACCTCCTTTTCCAGCAGCAGTTTGGCCAGCGCGTCCAGGTCTCGGCGCCTGGCCGTCAGCGTCTGCTTGACCCGGGCATGCGCGTCAGCCAGAAGCTTTCGGATCTCGTCGTCGATCGTTTGGGCCGTCTGTTCGCTATACTCCCGTACCCTTTGAGGCTTCACTACGTTAAGGAAGGGGGAGGTGCGCGGCTCCTCGAACGTGGCCAATCCTAACTGTTCGCTCATCCCGTACTGGGTGACCATAAGACGCACCATATCGGTCGCCCGTTGGAGATCATCCTGGGCCCCGGTGGAGACATCC
>PQAQ01000179.1 GCA_003105305.1 Candidatus Methylomirabilota bacterium | reverse complement strand
GCGATCGCAAAAACGGTGAAGAGGCCGATGATGAATCGGTTCTTGGCGCTCCACTCGATCAACCGCAGGATCATCGAACCTTACTCCCTCACTTCTTGCCCATCTCCATGCCGGGCATGGCCCCCATCCCACCGATCGCCGTCTTGAGCTGGCTCTCGGAGTCGATCAGGAAGTTCGCGGAGGTCACCACCCGCTCGCCGGCCGCAAGCCCTGCCAGGATCTCGGCGTAGCCCTCCACTCGGGCGCCCACCTTCACGTCACGAGGCTCGAAGGTCCCCTGCCCCTTGTCGATGAAGACAAGCTGTCGCGTGCCGCTATCGAGCAGTGCCTCGTCGGGCACCACGAGGCGTCTGCCCAATGCGCTCTTGAGCTCGATGTTGGCGTACATCCCAGGCTTCAGCTTCCAGTCTTTCGTATTCGGAAACTCGAAGCGGACCTTCACAGTGCGGGTTTTCTCCGTCAAGACCGGGTAGATATAGCTCACCTTGCCGTAAAACACCTCTCCGGGGTAGGAGGCCAGTGTCACGCCGGCCGCCTGGCCACGCTTAACTGCGGGAACCTCATACTCGTAGATATCGCCCAAGACCCAGACGGTGGAGAGGTCGGCAACCTTGTAGAGGGTCTCGCCGGACATGACCTTCTTGCCGCGAAACGCCATCTTCTCGATAACGACCCCATCGATCGGTGAGTAGATCGTCAGGGCCTTGCGAGGCGTCCCTGTTCGCTCCAGTGTGGCGATCTCCTCCTCGCTGATGTCCCAGTACTGGAGTCGCCGTCTCGCCGCATTGAGGAGCGTATCTCCCCCGGAGGCGATGTCCGCAAAGCGGCTTTTGCTGAGCGTCTCTTTTGCCCGCAGCGCTTGCAGATACTCCTCCTGGGTCGAGACGAGATCCGGACTGTAAATAGTGAGCAGCGGCTGGCCCTTTCTGACGGGCTCCCCGGTAAAGTTCACCAGCAGATTTTCGATCCACCCATCGATCTTGATATTGACATCGGCCAGGCGCCGCTCATCGAACTCCACCACCCCGACCGTTCGGATTGTCCGGTCAATCGGTCGGTACTCCACTACGCCGGTCTTTAACCCGATCAACTGCTGACGCTCGGAACTCACCATCACGGTCCCTGGAGCCATCGCCATCTCGCCGGTCGCCTTCGGCGGTCCGTCCGAGGCCGGCGTCGACAGCCCCTCGTGTCCGGCATGCTCAGTCGTTGCTGGTGTCTGAGCGAGTGGCTCCCGAGGAGGCACCGTGTCGCCTTTTGAACGCCCCTTGAGCGGCATACCGCCGGCATACCATAGGAAGAAGATCCCAGCAAAGGCAGCCACCAGGACGCTCCACGCGATCACCCATCTCATCCGCCCCATCTGTTCTCCCATGGGCCCTCCTCAGTGCACCGGCCCTTTGGCCACATCCCCCGGCAATCCGACGACCCACTCTAACTTTGCCAGACTTGTCTGATACTCTCCCATCGTCCGATAGTACTCTTTCTCGAAATTGAAAAGCGTGATCTGATTATCCAGCATGGTGAGAAAATCAACCTTGCCCACCTGATAGCCGGCAACGGCAGAGTCCAGCGAGAGGCGCGCCTGCGGAATTAGACCGGTCTCCAACAGATCGAGAAGCTTGCGTCCTTTCTCGATATCGGCCGTCAACCCCTTCACCATCGAGAATACCTCGTTTCTGGCGGCTTGATACTGCTCCCTGGCTGAATTGATCAACGCCGCGGTCTCCGCAACCTGTCGGTCCTGCTTGGTCTTGAAGTACAGGGGGATGTTGATGGCAAACCCCGCTGAGAAGAAATCGGATCGCCTGACCATGGCCGAGTCTTCCCGAAAGGCGTAACCCACGCTCATCGTCAGATCCGGGAAGTACCGCTTCCGAGCGAGGGCATTGGCCGCCTTGCTCCGTTCGATCTCCTCCTGAAGTCCCCTGAGCAGAGGCCGGTTCTCCAGGGCTCTGGTCTGAAGCTCCTTCAATTCCATCATCAATTCGACCTTCGACACCTCCTCCGTCCGACCAAGTGGCGTGTGGGAGGGACGGTTCAGAATCGCATTCAAGCGAGCCTCCGCAGCCTGACGGCTTTGCTCCAATCGAATCTGCTCGTCCAGTAATTTCGACAGCTCCACCTGGGCCTTCAGGACATCCTGCTGAACTCCTTTCCCGACACTGTATTTGGTCTCAGCGATCTTGACGAATTCTCTCAGCAGCTCACGATTTTTCTCCACGATCTCCAACGAGCGGTCGATCGCGTACAGGTCGTAGAATGCCTCCTTGACCCGCCGCACGATCTCATTTCGCTTGTCCTGATACCCGTGACCGATCGCATTGGCTTCTCGGTGAGCGACCTCGCTGCGAAGGTCCAGCGTTCCGAAGAAGGGGAACGACTGAGAGAGGCCGAGCTTCTTCATCGTCATATCTTCTTGGGTGAAGGCAAAAGAGTTGGTTGGGAGATTTTCGATCTCAAAGCTCAGCATCGGATCGTCAAGCGACCCTGCCTGGGGAGGCCGCTCTTTCGCCGCGTCCCATTTCTTCGCCTCGGCCCTGATCTCCGGATTGACCGCGAGGGCTTCCTGGATAAGTGGCTGGAGGCGGAGCGTCTCCCCCGCCCCAGCCGCCGCTTCACCTACCCCAACGACTGCAACGCCGGCAACAAGGATGAGCGTACCAATTTTCGACACCATAACCATCTCCTCATTGTCACGTATATTTCTGCCACTTGCCCGATAATCTTCTTCGCTCCAACTTTGCATCAGGTAGCATCTCAAGTAATATCTACCCTGTCTTACGTATCATATTATGGATAAAGCCGCGAGAGACGCCGTTGTCTCTCGTGATGAGCACTTCGTTACTTCACTGTGACCCTCCCGTGAAGGATCTTGGCATGGGGCTGATGAACGTGATACTCATAGGTTCCAGGCTGGTCGAGGCTCACCATCATCGTGCCTTCAATCCAGACCTCCGGATGGGGAACGCCTGGGTCCTGTACAAAGGCCAGGTGCGCCTTCTCCCCTGACGCGTTCCTCCATGTCACACGATCCCCTCGATCGACGGTAATGTGGGCCTCTCTGAGCGAACCCAGCAACACCACAACCTCCCTGTCGGCGGCGTACGCCCCCGACAGCGCCATTGGCAGCAGAATCAACAGACTGATCGTTGCAACAATGATGCGGCGTGTCTTCATGGTATTCATCTCCTCCCAGAGGAATCTCTAGGGATTATGACCTGAGAGTAGTCGAAGATCCTTCAGGGCATGGCGCGTCAGGCGCTACCCTGATGGAGAGCGTCAGAATCCAGGGAGTTATCGATTAGGCTAAGGCGAAGCGGAAACGAGGAGGTTTCAGGAGAGAAAAAACCGGAGCTTGGGGAATGATGAGTAACGATGCAAAGGCAAATAGCAGCATGTCCGTCACGATTGCGAGCTGGAACACTTGGGGAAGATCGGCGATGCTGCATAGAACAGAGGGGTTGGCCGCTGATGCATGGTGAGAATCAGCCATGCCGCACGGCATCACACACAAGGCCGCGGCCAAACACGCAATCAGTATGAGCTTCGTGCGGGTCTTTTGATGCATTATCGCTTGCATGGACGCGCTTCCTCGAACCCGCCGCTTCCCCGTCCATTCAGAACAGGAGTTACGCTAACACCCAAAAATATATGCCGACATCCAACCGGTGTCAATGGAATCTTGACAGGGCGCCATACTAATCAGCCGTATGATTTAGCGATGCGTAGTGATATATTACAGGTAATATGGACGAATGCGGTATTGCGGCGGTGCTGGGAACACTTGACTACGAGATCTTTGTCCTGACGGCGGCTCATCAGGAGCGACGCAACGGCCAGATTGTCTGCTGGGTGGTACCGGCCACCATCGTCCCGCAACTCCCTCGCATCCTGGTCGGAATCGGCCGGACAACCTTTACCCATGAACTGATCGAGGCGAGCCGTGCGTTTGCGCTGAACCTGCTCGGAAAAGATCAGTGGCCGCTGGTCGCGCACTTTGGGTTCCGGTCCGGCCGTGAAACGGATAAATTCGCGACGCTTCCCTGTGAGCGCGGGGTAACCGGCAGCCCGATCCTGCCGGGGACGGTCGGCTACCTGGAATGCCGAGTCAGGATCGTATTTGATGCCGGGCCTGGCGCACACCTCTTTTACCTGGCGGATGTCATTGAGGGGAAGATCCTGACCAATAGCAGTCCGCTCTGCCTGCACCAGTTACCGGAACTGTTGCCCCCGGAGGATCTCGCCACCATGCGGCGGCTCCTGGAACAGGACGCCCGGTGCAATCTTGCACTCCTATCAAAAAGTAGCTACCAGCAACAAACTGAGTAGGTAGCTTATCGCCGGTAGCTACTGTTCCCCCAATCCTATGGAGCTGGTGACAGACCTCTCTTCAGTGGAAGCGCCTCAATTGTCGCCCCAGACCGCCTAGCGGCAACTGCTCTCCCATCCGGTGTGCCGGCCCTTTGCCTCATGACGCCATTCGATGAGTTCATGGAAGATCCCGTCAAAGTACGTCTTAAAGTCCGGGGCCACATCGGCGACAGAAAGGATGCCAAGCAGCTTCTGCCCATCCTCGACCACGGGGAAGCGCCTGACCTTTCGCTGACCAAAGAGCCGCGCGGCCTCAGCCATTTCGAAATCGGGAGCAATCGTGTAGGGATTCCGGATCATGATCTCCTCGATTCGCGTGGTCTGCGGGTTCCACCCTTCGGCGATACACTTGATAGCCATCTCCCGGTCGGTCATGAGGCCGAGCAGCTTCCCTTCGTTGGCGATGAGCACGCACCCCACTTTGTAGTCGCGCATCTTGCGCGCGACCTCGGCGGCAGTCTCCCGCGGGGACGCCGTCACCAGATCGGTTACCATGCCATCTCGCACCTTCATCTTTCTATCCCTCCTGACAACGATTCGATCGCACAAAGGGATGATCGCCTCACCTCCGACCACCCCCGCCTCAAAAATAGTACAGCCCCTCAGGCACGACATAACACCTGAA
>PQAQ01000178.1 GCA_003105305.1 Candidatus Methylomirabilota bacterium | reverse complement strand
TTGTCGAGCAGGCGCTCGCGGGGCTGCCATCCGGCGAGATCATGGCGAAGATGCCGAAGAAACTGAAGCCGCCGGTCGGAGATATCTATAGCAGGGTCGAGACACCCAGGGGTGAGCTGGGGTTCTATATCGTATCCGACGGCTCCGAGAAGCCGTACCGATACAAGGTCCGCTCACCGACCTTTGTCAACCTGAGCGTNNGCCTACGCCGCCGTCGAGGCGCCGAAGGGGGAGCTCGGCTTCCACCTCGTCGCGAGCGGCGGCAACAAGCCGTACCGCCTGCGGGTGAGGCCCCCGAGCTTCATCAACCTCCAGGCGCTCCCGGAGATGGCACAGGGGCTATCTCGTCGCCGATCTCGTCGCTATCCTGGGGAGCATCGACATCGTCCTGGGCGAGGTGGATCGCTAAACAATTGGCGGCATGTTACCGGTTGCGGAATGGAACGATCAACACGTGAAAGCCTAACGCATGTTTGAGTTTGGGCAGTTGATGGAGAGTTTTTACGACGCCTTTAGCGCCAGGGGTATACCCTTATTTGTTCCTCAGTTGATCGTGATGCTGGCGGTGGCGACCGCCGTGCTGATCTTTACCGCTATCTCGGTCATGTTCATGGTCTGGTGGGAACGGAAGATCAGCGCCCACATCCAGGTCCGCTTCGGGCCGATGCGGGTCGGCGGCTGGCACGGCTGGGCTCAGAGTATCGCCGATGGGGTCAAGCTCCTCCTCAAAGAGGATATTGTTCCGGCGGGGGCCGATCGGTTGGTGTTCGTTCTGGCGCCGATGGTGGTCTTCGCGGCCTCGCTCGCCTCATTTGTCATCATTCCGTTCGGTCCGGGCCTTATCGCCGGCGACCTGAATATCGGCGTGCTCTTCTACATTTCAATCTCCTCTCTGACGGTCGTCGGGATTATTATGGCCGGCTGGAGTTCCAACAATAAATACTCGGTCCTGGGGGCTATTCGCTCGGCGGCGCAGGCGGTCAGCTATGAGGTCCCCCTTGTCGTTTCAGTGATCGGGGTGATTATGACGGTCGGCTCGATGAGCATGACCCGCATTGTGGAGGCGCAGCAGGGGATGTGGTTTGTGGTTCCGCAACTGCTCGGCTTCCTGATCTATCTGACGGCGGCGATTGCGGAGTGTAACCGGACGCCGTTCGACATCCCGGAGGCCGAGTCGGAACTGGTAGCCGGTTTTCATGTTGAGTACAGCGGAATGCGATTTGCCATCTTTTTCCTGGCAGAGTACGCCAATATGTTTGTCGTCTCGGCCATCGCCACCACGCTGTTTCTTGGCGGGTGGCACGGCCCGCTGCTGCCGGGGTGGCTCTGGTTCCTGCTGAAGACCTATTTCATTATCTTTCTCATGATGTGGCTGCGCTGGACATTGGCGAGGCTGCGAGTCGATCAACTAATGAATCTAGGGTGGAAGTTCTTGCTGCCGCTCGCCTTTTTGAATATGGGGATTACCGGATTGATCCTGGTGTTGCAGGGTCAGTAATGGAGTCGCGCGCGTGACTGTGACCCAGGTCGTATTCTTCCTGATGGCTGCCTTCACTGTGGGGGCTGCCCTGCTGGTGGTGTCAGCCAAGAACCTCGTGCATTGTGCCATTGCGCTGGTCTTCGCCTTTTTTGGCGTGGCCGCGCTGTTTGTCCTGCTGGATGCCGAATTTCTCGCGGCTGCGCAGGTGCTGCTGTACGTCGGAGGAATCACCATTCTTATGCTGTTCGCGATTATGTTGACCGCCCGGATCTCGGCCAGAGGGATCAAGATCATGAACGAGCAGGTGGGGGTCGCCGCGGTGGTGGTTTTCGCAATCGCCGGGCTCTTGGCCTACGCGAACCTGAAGGGCTTTCCCGCTGCGGTGCCGCCACTGACCGTCCAGGATAACACCGCTTCGCTCGGGACGTTGCTGCTGACGACCTATGTTCTTCCGTTCGAGGTCGTCTCACTTCTCCTCCTGGCGGCGATGGTGGGCGCGATCATCCTGGCTCGGCGCGAACGGGGGAAAGACTAACGGATGATACCGCTGTCGTACTATCTGATTCTCAGCGTCATACTATTCGGCATCGGGATGTTCGGCGCCCTGACCCGACGCAACGCCGTCGGCATACTGATGGCGTTGGAGCTGATGTTTAATGCGGTGAACCTGAATTTTGTGGCGTTTTCCCGCTATCTTCCACAGCCGCTGCTGCAGGGACAGATCTTTGCCATCTTTGTCATTACGGTGGCGGCGGCAGAGGCCGCGGTGGGGCTGGCGATTGTCCTCGGATTGTACCGGAACTTCCAGACGATCAACGTCGACGAAATCAACCTGATGAAATGGTAGCACCATCATGAAACTGGTTGCGCTTGTGCCGCTGCTGCCGCTGATCGGGGTGCTGATCAACGGCCTGTTCGGCGCGAAGATTAAGGATCGCGCCCACTTGATCGCCGTTCCGGCGGCGGGTCTGTCGTGTGTCGTGGCGTTTATCCTCTTCTTTCAGGTGCTGGGCGGCGCTACGCTCGACTGGGACGTCTATCCGTGGCTGGCGGTCGGTGATATGAAGGTGCCGATCGGCTTCCTGGTCGACCCGCTGTCGACCGTGATGATGCTGGTCGTCACGTTCGTCGGTTTTCTTATCCATGTCTACTCGATCGGCTATATGCACGGGGATCGAGGCTACGCCCGCTTCTTTACCTACCTCAACCTGTTCATGTTCTCGATGCTGATGCTGGTGT
>PQAQ01000177.1 GCA_003105305.1 Candidatus Methylomirabilota bacterium | reverse complement strand
GCAGAAGAGCAGAAGCAGGAGCCGAAGACGCTGCCTCCCGAGACGCTGGAACTGATGCTTGCGTATGGCTGGCCGGGAAATATCCGCGAACTTGAGAACGCCGTGAAGCGGGCCTGCGTGCTGGCTCCGACCTCTCTTGTGTTGCCCGAGCATTTGCCTGCCGCACTCCTGCAACATGCAGAGGCGACAGACGCCGCCGCCGGCAGATCGTCCTTCGAACGGTTGCTGTCGCAAGGGATGACGGGCGAGCTCGCCCGGCTGAAACAGGAACGGGACGGACAGCTCTACGCGTATTTCCTGAGGGCGCTGGAGCGGCCCCTCCTGTTGCGCGTGTTGGAAAGAACCGGCGGCAACCAGCTTCGAGCGGCTGAGTTGCTCGGGATGAATCGCAACACACTTCGCAAGAAACTCCGGGCGCTGGGGATATCGCTTGATCGCACTGATGGAGAATAGACGAAACACCGGCGGCAGTGGTAGGCAGCCACGCCCCGATGTACGGTCATTCAACGGTGGGGATGGCCCTTACTGTGCCGCGGTTGACTTACAGAGGCCAATACCGCCTCGGCCGAGGTGAGCAGGAAGGCCTTAAACGCGATCGCTGCCCGACTAAGGTGTTTATCTTCGCGGTGTACCACAAACCATTGGCGTCGCAACGGCAGCCCCTGAACATCCAGCACCATCAGACGTTTGAGTGCCAGTTCCATGCGCAGGACATGACGGGACAGCAGGGCAATTCCGAGCCCGGCGGCCACCGCCTCCTTCACGGCGCTGTTATCTCCCAACTCCAGCTCAACTCGAGGCTTCACCCCTTGCTGCCGGAAGAATTCATCCGCATTGAGACGGGTACCCGAGCCCACCTCACGCGCGATAAAGACCTCCTGAGCCAGGCGATCCACCGGAATCCGCCGAACTGTTGCAAGCGGATGAGATGGGGCGGCAACGACCACGATCTCGTCAGAAAGAAACGGCTCAGCGACATGCGGAACCTCCTCTGGGGGGCGTCCCATAACGACGAGGTCGACCTCATTGTGTACCAGGCGGTCCCGCGCCAGCGCACGGTTGATGACCTCCAGATTGATAGTGATGCCCGGGTGCTGCGTCTGGAATGCGCCAAGCAAAGACGGCAGGACATAGGCGCCGGCGGTACTGACGGCGGCAACGGCAATTCGCCCTCGCTTCAGGCCATCGAGCTCTTGCATGGCCAACTTGGCTTCGTCGGTCAGCGCGCAGATCCGTTCGGCATAGGGTAGGAGTTCCCTTCCGGCTTCGGTCAGAACGATGGTTCGGCCGACCCGTTCGAAGAAGGTCGCTTCAAGGGTCCGCTCCAGCTCGCGAACCTGCGCCGAGACGGCGGGTTGGGACAACAGCAGCTCCTCGGCTGCGCGCGAGTAGCTGCCGCGTCTGGCGACGGCCAGAAAGACGCGAAGCTGATGAAAGGTCATGGCTATATTATAAAGAGAAAGTTATAAATATGACATATATTCCTCACATAACTTTATTTGACTTTAGAGCAAGAGTGTTACACACTAAGCGCCATATCGGAGCGCTCCGCTGAACCGTCACGGTATCGATTCGGAGCCATATCAACCCAACCTACCCGTAAGGAGTGTACCTTCCGAGCCAACTATGGATAACTACACTATCGCGACGAACGTAATCGAACCGGTTGTGCTGAAAACCGAATGTCCTGAGCTCGCCCTTTACGCACGGGGGAAAGTCCGGGACATCTATGACTTCGGGGATTGTTTGCTGTTAGTGGCCACAGATCGGATCTCAGCGTTCGACGTGGTCCTGCCAACAGGCATTCCAGGGAAGGGAAGGGTCCTCACGGCGCTCTCGGCATTCTGGTTCCAGATCACCGCGGACTTGGTGCCCAACCACTTGATCGCGACCGACGTTGATGCCTTCCCATCGGCGTGTCGGCCCTACCGCGAGATGCTCCAGGGGCGGAGTATGCTGGTCAAGAAGACGAAGCCTCTGTCTATCGAATGTATCGTGCGAGGTTACCTGTCCGGCTCCGGTTGGGTGGAATACCAGAAGACCGGGGTCGTGTCCGGCATCCCGCTGCCGACAGGGTTGTTGGAGTCCTGCCGTCTCGATCCCCCCCTGTTTACGCCGTCCACGAAGGCGGAGCAGGGGGCGCACGATGTCAATATTACGTTTGATGAGGCTGCCGACCAAGTGGGTTCGGATCTCGCTGAGCGTGTGAAAGGGGTGAGTCTCGCACTCTACGAGCGGGCGAGGGCGCACGCCTTAAAACGGGGGATCATTATCGCCGACACAAAATTCGAGTTTGGTCTGCTGGATGGCGATCTCATCCTGATCGACGAGGTGCTGACCCCGGACTCCTCCCGTTTCTGGCCGTGTGACAGCTACGCGTCGGGTCGGTCACAGCCAAGCTTCGACAAGCAGTTCGTGCGGGATTATTTGAAGTCGATTGCGTGGAATATGCAGGAACCGGGTCCGGAACTCCCCCCGGACATCGTCGAGCGAACCTCCGCTAAATATCACGAGGCACTGCGACGGCTGGCCGGAGACGATCCGTTGTGATGAGGAGAAGCGTCGGCTGATGCACGGCTTCATGATCGGTACGCTAAAACAGGCGAAGCGCGTCATCGTCATCGTTGTCGGTTTCACGATCCTGATCATCGGCATCGTCCTCATTGTACTCCCGGGACCCGCCACGCTCGTCATTCCGCTCGGCCTCGCAATCCTGGCCACCGAGTTCGTCTGGGCGAGAAGGCTACTGATTCGGTTTAAACGCGAGGCTCGTCGGCTGAAGAATACCATCTCTAGAAAAATGCAGAACAACGCCCGCCAGCATACAAGTTAGTTGCCGCCACGTTCGTGTTCCTTCCTTACTGTGGTCTCTACTACCGCGGTGAACGCTTCGCTTTATGTTAGGCGAGCGTGAGGATGATCTCGTCGTCTTCCACGCGAACCGGACAGGTCCGGACGGCGCAGTCTGCCGATTCTCCCGTCGTCAGATCGAACTGCCGGCTATGAAGCGGGCAGATCACCTGTCCGTTCCCGATAATGCCATCGGCCAACGGGCCGCCTCGATGTGGACAGGCATTGTGAGTGGCGAAGAGCTGCCCATCCCGCTGGCGGAACACGGCGATGGCGCAACCGTCTACCACGTAGGTACAGCCCTGTCCGAGCGGGATCGTGTCGACCGGGCCAAGCGGCACAACGATCTCCACGGCATCGTTTTTGCTGTTCATGTTTCACCTCCTCAGTTTTACAAGAGCGGGTTTGCTGAACTGGGCCGGGTGCACGGGTTCATCGGCCTCGGCCCAAGGGTCGGTGCGGGCCGCGACCGCCTGTTCGATCTCGGCATCCAGTAGGGCGCCGATCCCTTCCACATCCTTAACAAGCAATTCGCGGAGCCGCTCGATCCCGATGCGCTCCACGAGCCCATATGACCGCTCCATGTACTTCCCGTGTTCCCGGTAATACTGGATGAAGCGACCCATGTATGTCAGGACCTCCTCGTGCGTCTTGACCGTACACAGGAGGTCTGCGGCGCGCACCCGGGTGGCGCCGCCACCGCCCACCAAAACCTGCCAACCGCCATCGATAGCGACGGCGCCAAGATCTTTGATGGTGGCCTCGGCGCAGTTCCTCGGGCAGCCGACGGCAGCCAGCTTCATCTTGTGCGGCGTCTCCAGCCCATGAAACCGCTTTTCAATCTTGATTCCCAGCGCAATGGAATCGCCCAGTCCGAACCGGCAGAAGTCGGATCCGACACAGGTGTTGCACGAACGGACCGCTTTAGCGTACGCGTGTCCGCTGGGCATGCCCAGATCCTTCCAGATCTGCGGAAGCTGCTCCTTCCTGATGCCCGCCAGTGCGATCCGCTGACCGCTGGTCAGTTTGATCGCCGGGATCTGATGCTTCTCCGCGACATCGGCGATCCGCCGAAGCTCCGCCGCCGACGTGACACCCCCGCAGATTCGCGGCACGACCGAGAAGGTTCCGTCCTTCTGGATGTTGGCATGGACTCGGTCGTTGATGAACCGCGCGTCGCGTTCATCTTCGTACTCCCCGGCCCAGATGGTCTTGAGGAGCGACGCCAGGGCCGTCTTATGACTCGGCTCCTCGCGTCCATTGTTCAGCTCTCGGAAGAGCGCGCTGACGCTCTTGATCCCTTTCGCTTTGATGGCGGCCATCAGTTCCGGCTTGGTCATCGGGATGCTCGGCACATACCAGTGTTCGGATGGGTCTTCCGCTACCTCCCCGGCATAGACCTCGAGGAACTGCTCGAGCAACTTCTTACATCCCCCGCAGCTCGTGCCGGCCTTCGTGTGTATCCCAATCTGCGGGACCGTTCGACACTTGTCGAACTCGATTGCCTCTTTGATCTGACCCTTGGTGACGCCGTGACAGTGACAGATCTGGGCGTGATCCGGGAGGTCAAACACCGAGAGGATCGGGGCACCGGTCGAGGTGCCGAACAGCAGGTCGGCCCGTCGCTCCGGAAGTGTCGCGCCGAGCAGGAACATTTGGGTCAGCACCCCGGCCGTGTCCGTTTCGCCCAGGAGGGTGGCCCCGACAAGCCGATTGTCGCGTATAATCATCTTCTTGTAGACGCCCCGCGACGGCTCGATGTAACTGACGACCTCGTCCAGAGGATCGGCGGGAGTTGTCTCGCCCATCGAGACCAGTTGGACGCCCATGACCTTCAGTTTGCTGACCGGCTTCGAACCCTGATACCCGCCGTTCGAGGCGACACCGGTCAGGTGCTCTGCCAGTACCCTGGCCTGGTCGTACAAAGGCGCGACGAGGCCATAGAGCTTCCCCCGATGCTGCGCGCATTCGCCGACCGCGTAGATGGCCGGATCGGAGGTCTGCATTCGGTCATTGACGACGATCCCCCGATCTACTGCGAGACCGGACTGTTCGGCAAGCTCAGTGTTAGGCCGGATGCCGCAACTCATCACCACCATCTCAACGTCGAGTATCGTGCCGTCCTGAAACTCGAGACCGGTTATGCGCTCGCCTCCGAGCGCGCGCCTCACACGCTTTTCGAGGAGTGTCTGCACACCCATCTGTTCCATCGTCCGCCGGAGCAGCGCGCCACCCTCCGCGTCTAATTGTTGCGCCATCAACCATGACATCATTTCCACAACCGTCACCTGAAGCCCGAGAGCGAGCAGGCCTCGCGCTGCCTCCAGACCCAGCAGACCGCCGCCCATGACGGCGGCCCTTTGGCATCCTCTTGCGTACGCCTCGATCGCCTGACAATCATCGAGGGTCCGATAGGCGAACATACCGGTTTTCTCTGTCCCATCCACAGGCGGAATGAACGGTCGGCTGCCGGTGGCGATGATGAGTGTGTCGTATGCGACCTCCACGCCGCCGCTGCCCCTGACTATCCTGTTGTCGGGATCGATGGCGACGGCGGCCACCCCGGCGTGCAGTACGATGTTGTGATCACGGTACCACTCCAGGGAATTCAGAAAGACCTGT
>PQAQ01000176.1 GCA_003105305.1 Candidatus Methylomirabilota bacterium | reverse complement strand
CCGATCCGTTTTTTGCCCGCGATAAGATCAAGGAGCTGAACCCGGACGTCCTGACGTTGGACGTTGAGATGCCGCGGATGGACGGCCTCACATTTCTGGACAAACTGATGCGGGGTCATCCGATGCCGGTCGTTATGGTCTCATCGCTGACCGAGACGGGATGCGAGACCACGCTGCGCGCCCTCGAGTTGGGGGCCGTCGATTTCATCACGAAGCCCAAGGTGGATCTCAGGGAGCACATGGATGAGATCGCCGAGGAGATCGTTGCTAAGGTTCGGGCGGCCGCGAGCGCGCGAGTCGTTCGTCGAGAAAGCCGGAATCCGGTCTCGACCGGTTCAAGCGTCTCGCCCCGACCGCTTCTGAATGGCGCGATGATCAGGACGACGGATCGAGTCATAGCGGTGGGGGCGTCCACTGGAGGAACCGAAGCGCTGAAAGATTTCCTTATTGCGCTACCGGCCAACGCCCCGGGAACCGTGATCGTCCAGCACATGCCGGAGAAGTTCACCAAGTCGTTTGCCGAGCGCTGCGACCAACTCTGCACAGTCCGGGTCAAGGAGGCGACCGACGGCGACCGCGTTCTGCCGGGTCACGTACTGATTGCGCCCGGCAACTATCATATGGCGCTGCGACGCAACGGCGCCCAATACTTCGTCCAGGTCTACTCCGGACCCCCGGTCAATCGGCATCGCCCGTCGGTCGACGTCCTGTTCGAGTCCGCAGCCGAGTGTGCGGGACGAAACGCCGTGGGTGTGATCATGACGGGGATGGGGGCCGACGGCGCCAGGGGCCTGCTCCAGATGAAGCAGGCCGGCGCGCGCACCATCGCCCAGGATGAAGCAAGCTGCGTCGTCTTCGGGATGCCGAAGGAGGCGATCGCCCTTGGCGCTGCTGACTATGTCCTGTCCCTGCCTCTGATTTCATACAAGGTGCTGGAGCTGGCGGCGGCGTAGTCGGAAAATTTTGCCGCGATGCTGTACTGTTCACCGGGTCGTTATTGACTGAACGGTCGCCGGCCACGGGTCATTGCGAGAGATCCGGAGTGAAGCAGAGGAGGCCGACACAATCCCGCAGGCTTTCTGGACAACAGCGGCGAGAAAGCCGCGCTCTCGCTGGTCGCTCGCGATGACCGATACGGGGGACTTTCAGGGCCATGAGACCTGATGGCGCCTACATGGCACGGGACGTGCAGCGTTCGAAGCCGTCATGCTCTGAGCGAAGTGCAATCGCTAGTGATTGAGCATGACGGGAGGAGCGGTCGTTCATGGAGAAGGATACGATCCTCGTGATCGATGACGACGACCAGGTCAGGGAGTCGCTGGGACAGTACCTGGAGTTGTTAGGTCACAAGGTCAAATCAGCCCCGGACGCGCAGGCGGCGATTCAGCATGTGCGCCAGGGGGTCGATCTGGTGCTGACCGATCAGCGGCTTCAAGGGGTAAGCGGCCTGGAATTGGTTCGAGAGATCAGGAAGCTGAACCTTCAGGTGCCGTTTATCTTGATGACCGGCTTTCCCGATATTTCGACTGTTCAGGAGGCCAGGACGTTGAGGGTCTCCGCGTTTCTGAAGAAGCCGCTGGATCTGAAAGATCTGGGTCGTCGGGTAGACCGTCTCCTCGGCAAGTCGGAGATAGACCGCTTCTACGGCGCCATTCTGTTGCTGTCTCAACAGTTGGTCGACACGTGGGGAGAAAAGCTGTCGTGGAGCGAGGTCCGCGTCTATGAGGGAGAGGAAGAGATCGAGCAGGCGCTGGAGGCGATCGATCGCGAAAAGCCGGTGGCGATTCTCGGCGAGATCAACAGCCCGTTTACCCTCTCGCTGCTCGACGAATACCGGAGGCGACAACAGGATCAGGCCGCGTTCCTCATAGCGGGCGCAGAAGGCGATCTGGATGCGATTGCCGAGGCGCTGTTTGAGCGGCGGGCGGATGGGGCCGTGACGCTGGACGATACGGTCGACAACATCCGGGCGCACATCATCGAGTGTGTCAAGCGACTGGAGGAGGAGAGGGAGAAGCAGCGCCGGATCAGAGAGACGCTCTTCGAACGCTGTATGTACGCGCGGCCGTTTCAGCGCGGGCGATACTGCACCTATCAGGGGCCGTGCGCCTTTCGGGAGGGCTGGGTCGTCATCAACGGATCCGACCATCAGAAGTGCGCGAAGAAACCGTTGCAGTTTGAAGACTGGAAAGCGGTAGGCTTGTGCGCGTGGCCGCATGGCGAGATCACGCTCGAAAAGGTGCATGAGGTGCGACGAGAGGTCATCGCCATGATCAAGGTCGGCAAGAGAGCGATCGTCATCGACCTCACGAGCGTCAAGGAGTTGCACGTCAATCTGCTGGAAACGCTCGCGGACCTTCATGACGAACTGACGGCTACCCACCATGACGGCGCGATGAGCGTGATCAACCTCGATCTGCAGCTTCATACCGAGTTCGTGAAGTTCAATCAGACCCGGGGAATCAAGCTGATCCTGTAAGGGATGAGGCGATGGACGTTTCCATTCTGGGCGGCCTGATTATCGGACTTATGGCGATTGCGGGGTCCGTTCTATTGGACGGGGGTGATCTGCGCGCCTTTGTGAACCTCCCGGCCTTCCTGATCATCTTCGGCGGGACCGTCGGCGCCACCATAGTGACCACCTCGCTCAAGGATACGCTGACGCTGCCAAGACTTGTCGGGCGGGCATTGCGTGTCGATGCCGAGCCGGAGCCGCACGAGGTCATTGCGATCCTTGTGGACTTCGCCCAGACGGCCAGGAAGGAAGGGATATTGGCGCTCCAGGACAGGGTGTCGGCGAACGGGGTTGATCCGTTTTTGCGTAAGGGACTTGAATTGGTGATCGACGGTGCGGATGAAACGATCGTGCGGGAGATCATGCAGACGGAGGTCCACTCGATGCAGGCCCGCCATGCAAAGGGGATTGAGATCTTCGGGGTCATGGGCGGCTATGCTCCGACGATGGGGATTATCGGCACCGTCATGGGGTTGGTGCATGTCCTGAGCAAACTAGGAGAGGGGACGGACAGCCTCGGACAGGGGATTGCCGTCGCCTTCCTCGCAACCTTCTACGGGATCTTCAGCGCGAATGTCCTGTTTCTACCCATCTCCGGGAATCTGAAAGCCAAGAGCGACGCGGAGGTCCGGATGCGAGAGGTGATGATGGAGGGGATTCTCGGGATCCAGTCCGGACTCAATCCCCACATGCTGGAGCAGAAACTCCGATCGTATTTCGCATCGTGGGGATTAGGGGAAGGCTGAAGAGAGGCAGACTGAAGTCGAACAAAAGACTGTAATCTTCGATCTTCAGCCTACAGTCTGCTGTACCATCTGAGGACTACACATGGCCGGACATAGACATGATGGAGGCGGAGGGCTGCGGTGGTTGCTCACCTATGCCGACATGATCACCCTCCTCCTGGCCTTCTTTATTATCCTGTACGCGTCGTCCCGTGTGGACGGCAGGAAATATACCGACATCGTATCGTCGATCCGAATCGCGTTCGGCGTTCCACTGCCGCCGCGGCCGGTTGCGCAGGCGCGCAACAGCGTGGCGACGCTGTTGCCGTTTCCGGACGTGGTCGGCATGCTGGTTCAGCAATTAAGCTCGCACGTCGAAGACGAGATTAAGGCCGGTAGCGTAGAGATCGAGCGAACCGACAAGGGGGTCGTGCTCCGCTTCCGGGATGCTGTTCTCTTTGACCTGGGCAGCGCGACGCTTTCCGCCGGGGCTCAGCAGGTCCTTGATAAGGTTGCCCGACCCCTGCTCGCGACGCCGTACGCGATCGAGGTCGAGGGGCACACCGACCCGCTCCCTATCCGGTCGCCAMATTTTCCCAGCAACTGGGAGTTGTCGGTCGCGCGCGCGACCGCGGTTATCCGGTATCTTGTAGAGGYCCACCGATTCCCTCCCGCCCGCCTGGCGGCCAGAGGGATGGCGGACAACCGGCCCCTGGCGCCCAACGATCCGGCGCGGGGAAATCCGCGAAACCGTCGGGTAGAGTTGCATCTGCTCGCAGGCCAGGAGCCTGCATCGTGACACGCTCAATCACCGGCGGTCGGCCATCGGCCTGCTCGTAGCCGATGGCCGACCGTGGAACGCGGTCGTGAATAACTGCCTGCAAAGGAGAATAGCATGGAGGGAGATCTGCGCGAGTTCGAGGAGCCTCAGGATCTCTGTACGCTCGTGAAAGCCGCTCAGAGGATGGCCGACGGAAAGTTCCGGGAATTGGTGACGGTCCAGGCCAAGGGTGAAATCGGTCGCCTGGCCCAGTTCATCAATCAGACGATGCGCAATCTGCAGGAACTGGACCCGTCGGTGGGAACGACCTCTCGACGGCTCCCTAAGATGATCGGCCAACTGTCTGAGGTGGTGCAGGCGACAGAGCAGGCCTCGCTTCGCGTGCTTGACGAGATCGACCGGATTGCCGAAGAGCAAGCCGCGATGGGCCGGGACCTGCAACAACTGACGACGCTGGTGCGGGAGGACTGGGGGAAAAATGATCGTCGCGAGGCGGTGCTTCAGACGTTGGCGCGCCTGCTGGAGATCCAGGGCCGCGTCCAGGGTCGCGCGCTGGAGATCATGGGCGCGATGGAGTTTCAGGACATCACCGCCCAGCGGATTCAGAAAAGCATGGCGCTGATCACCGAGATACAGGATCGACTCCTGCGTCTGTTGGTGCTCTTCAATATCCCACCGGATGACAAAGAGGGCGAAGAGGCGGACGACAAGTGGAAGGCGATCAACGACTTCGCTGCCGCGTCCGCATCAAATGCGATGAATCAGGAGTTGGCCGATCGCGTGCTGGCCGAGTTCGGTCGGAATGGGGGATAGCCGACGATGCGCCTGCTGGCGATAGAACGGCTGACGGAGGGGATGACGGTCGCGAAGCCGGTCGTTCACGATTCCGGGCGGGTTCTGCTTGCGCCGGGGGTGGCCATGACCGGGCGGATGATCGACCGATTGAGGGGCCAGGGCATCGAGCGGGTCTGGGTTGAGGCGGACGGCCCGGACGAGGCAACGCTGCCGGCGGAGGCGGCGAAACGGATGGAGCAGGCGCTGGAGCGGCGTTTCGCCCATGTTCAGCATGATCCCCTCATGCGAGAGCTTCAGGCGATTATCCGAAAGCGGATTCGGATCCGCGCCGGCGGTGAGACCTGCCGATGACGATGACGCCAGAGATCCTGCGAGCGAAGATCGAGCGGATTACCGCCCTTCCGACATTGCCGCAGGTTGTCGTAAGGATCGCCTCGATGGTCGACAGTTCCGAGAGCTCTGTTGCCGAGGTGGGACGCGTCATCGCGAAGGATCAGGTGCTGTCGGCCAGTGTGCTTAAGTTGGTGAATTCTGCCTTCTACGGCTTTTCGCGTCGCGTCTCGACGGTGACGCACGCCACGGTCCTGCTCGGGTTCAACGTCATCAAGGGACTCGTCATGAGCGCGACCGTCTTCGATCTGTTTCGGCAGGGGAGCGGAGACGGCATGGATCGCAAGCACCTGTGGGATCACGCGATCGGGACGGCTCGGATTGCGGGCATCCTGGCGAGGAAGGTAAAGCTGCACGAGCCCGAGGAGGCGGTGGTGGCCGG
>PQAQ01000175.1 GCA_003105305.1 Candidatus Methylomirabilota bacterium | reverse complement strand
GCGCGAGGATGTCGTATCCCGGTACGCGACCGTTCCTTGTTCCAGTGAGACCGGGAATCCTTCTGTCCCCCGATCTGTCGAGATCTCGCTGAGGCTTGAGACCAACTTTATGAGCGTCGCTGACGATGCGGGACTATCGGTAAGTTGCAGTCTGGGGCCGTGGATGACCAGGGAGCGCACCTGGGGTACGCCCCGCAGGAGGGAGGTCGGTCTAAACGTCACACTGGCGTGATCGACCGTCAGGAGCGGGGCCTCAATTTTTCGACCCGCCTGTGCCGGGGATTCGGCCGATAGGGTACCGACGGCAATCTGCCGGAGTTCCAGTCGGCGGTGGAGAAGCGACAGCGACATACTTCCGATCCGCACAGGATGGTTGAGTTGGCGAGTGAGCGTTCGCTCTGCAAGATGACGGAACTGCTCTGCCTCTATCCGCGCCTTGAGGTACAGCAGGCCGCCGCCCAAGAAGGCGACGAGCGCAACGGTAACGAGGATGACCGTCACGCGAATTCGCGACATCATGCGCTCTGTGTGTCCATGGCCGACATCGACACCACACCAGGTTCCTACACAATACAGGGGCGCGGCCTTCCGCGCCCCGCATCTTTACGTCGTACGGTTCACTGACGAAGCATCTCATGATTGTCGCTTTCGATCAAGCCGGACAGTAAGGGCTCTTCAGTCGTCAGGATCTGCGGATTCTGTGTACGCCGGTTTGTGGAGAGATCACGTTATTGCAAGGAATGGATTGTGGGGAGGGGTGGTCAAGGCGGGCTCGAGGAAGCGGCCGTATAGGCGGGGCTGTCCCGGTCCGCCGCACGCAGTTCACCGCGTTCCGGGAGAGGCCGGAGCTCTCCCGGAACGCGGTGATTGCGGAGCCGGCGACGGGGTGGCTGGGAGTACGTCGGTCCGGACGGCACCCGCGGGCGTTGTGCGGGAGGCGAACACCAACCCGAGCGCCAGCGCTCCGAGCGTCATCACCAGCACCCCGACGACGACTAATCGGTCGGTGTGCGGCTCCGACCGACCTGCGCAAGAGAAGCGGCGACTACCATGATCGGTTGCGCTGATCAACAGCATGGCGTCGCCTGCCCTTTCTGATTGTCCGAGTTGTCGTTCCAGATTCGTCCTCACAGATCACGATCTCTGGCGAATCATCCTTGCAAATACCACTCAATCCTGTGGCAGCCGAATGGTGAACGTGCTGCCGCGCCCTTCGCCGTCGGAGTGCGCCCGGATCGATCCCCCATGAAGTTCCACTAAGCACTTCGTCAAGGCGAGTCCTAGGCCGCTCCCCCGATACGGTCTGGCGCTTGGGGCCTCCAGTTGCGTGAAGCGCTGGAACAGTCTGATGAGATCCGGCGCATTGATACCGATTCCGGTATCAGCGACCGCAATCTCGACGACCTTCCCCGTACGCGTCTTTCCTGGTGTCGATTCGTTGCTGATTACTGCCGGTGGAACGACCTGCGAAGTGATCCTGATCTCGCCTCGCTCATGGGTAAACTTGATGGCATTGGAGAGCAGGTTAAAGAGGATCTGCTTAAATCGAGTCGGGTCGGCCTTGATCCAGGACAGTCCGTTTTCTACGGAGCACTCAATGCGTTGGCATTTTCGGTCGGCTTGGGGACGAACGCTGCGAATCGCCGTCTCAATCGCGTCCTGGAGCAGGAAGAGCCCCGGCTGAACCGTGAGTTTGCCCACTTCGCTCTTGGAGAGATCGAGCAGGTCGTTGATAAGGGTCAGCAAATGGCGACCGCCCGCAAGGATATTGTCAACGCAATCTGTCTGTTTCGCAGTCAGCGGACCGAAGGCCGCGCTCTGCAGCAGTTCGGCAAAAACGATAATCGAGGAAATCGGGGTCCTGAATTCATGCGACATGTTGGCAAGAAAGTCCGACATCTGACGCGTCGCTTTCTCAGACTTCTCAATTGCCGGCGGCAACTCGGCATTTTCGGTCTGCAGGGGTCGAGTTTGCTCCCCTATGGTTGTCTGAAGCTGCGCGACGGTCATTCGTTCCCTCCTGATGTTGCCTGTGCGCCTTATCCGGATGCCGGATTCCGGGCGGCGTGGTAACCACATCTCCGTTGTGACGCCCTCTCCTTTGACGCGTCCTCCGTTTACGACCGATCCTCATTAACAAGCCGTATGCCAACAGTGAACTTTTATGAGAGGTTTCTATAAGTATCGGGGTTTATTGGTGCGATAGAGAGGGCGACGTGGTGGCAGGAGAGAAAGAAGATGGGAGAATTGCGATCTACATGAAACAGGATGTTTCAGCCGATTTCATGCTGAAACATCAATCGCCGATGGAGGTCATCGGCGATTCTGGCAAGTCTGGAGATGTTGGGGGGGTCGTGAACAGCGAGATCACCATCCGATGAGAGGCGGCAGGATCCGCCCCTCATCGGATGGTGGCGCCCGGGAGAGCAGTGAAGGACGGAGATGTTTCAAGCTCCCATCCTGAAGGCTCCGTATTGCTCTGCTTTTAAGACCTGAGAGTCGGGGTGTGCCATTGCCTTCGTCTTTAGGGGTCCGTGCCAGTGTCCGGCGCCGTTCGTGATCAACGGAACCAGCAACCCGTAGATGATGATATGGGCAAGAACGGCTTCCCTGAGGATCAGTGTGAAAAAGGTGAAGGCAACGAAGAGCACAACCGCCAACGGTCGGATCATGACGCCTACGAGGATGAGGAGTCCTACGAGCGTCTCCACAACTGCGATCAAGAGGACAAACGTCACCGGCTCTAGCCCGAAGGTAGGGATATGGTGGACGTCGATCACGCCCAGCATGAGGTTAGGCTGCGCGAATTTGTATGCCACGGCAAGGTAAAGCACGTCTGCGCCAACCAAGATCCGCAGTAGCCACTGCACCCGCTCGCATGGCTGATCTGCGAGCCAGGCTCAGATCGAGATAGGACGAGGCGGAGGATGGATTGGCCGCGATCGCCTGCTGCGCAGCGCGATCTGCGACGTCCTTCTCATTCCGAACGAGGGCGATGTTGGAGCGAAGGC
>PQAQ01000174.1 GCA_003105305.1 Candidatus Methylomirabilota bacterium | reverse complement strand
GGTGCCCAGCGCCGCCCCATCGATAGAGACGACTTGCCCCAGGCCCGTGCGGAGATTGCCGAGTACCTGCGCTGCCTTCGAGCGCACGAGTCGATCGAGGGCTTCCGGTCCACGTTCGGTCTCATCGTATCGAAGGAGAGGATCGCGGGGAATGGCGACTACAACCTGAGCGGGGAGCGGTATCGAGAGAATGGGGCGAGAAGTCACACCTTCCCGCTGATTTCTCTCGGTGACAGCAGCCTGTTCCGCATCGAAAGCGGCGGAACTCCGAAGTCCGACATAGAGGAATTCTGGAACGGTGGTATTGCTTGGGCAACCTTGGTCGATCTTCCGGCGACCGACTTTATCACGCAGATCACCGAGACACAACGAACGATCTCTGACCGGGGACTGAAAGAATCCTCAGCGAAGATGATTCCGGCTAACTCGGTCGTCGTTTCAACGCGTGCTACGATTGGCCGCATTGCTATCAACCGAATCCCGATTGCGACGAATCAGGGTTTCAAGAGTGTCGTGATTGAAGATTCGTCGCGCGCGGTCCCGGAGTATGTCGCTTTCGTACTTACGAAGCTCGTGCCGACGATGAAGGCGTGGGCAACCGGCGGGACTTTTGCAGAGATTTCCAAATCGAAATTCTGTGAACTCCGAATCCCCCTCCCGCCGTTGGAAGTGCAGAAGGAGATCGTGGCGGAGATTGAGGGCTACCAGAAAGTCATCGACGGCGCCCGCGCCGTCCTCGACAACTACCGCCCCCACATCCCCATCCACCCCGACTGGCCGGTCGCCACGCTTGGCGAGATATGCGACGTGCGAGACGGCACACACGACAGTCCCAAATACGTTCTGGAGGGGTTCCCATTGGTTACATCGAAGAACCTGAAAGACGGCTTCATTGATTTCAGTGACGTGAACCTGATCAGCCGCGAGGACTTGGATGCAATCAACAAACGTTCCAAGGTCGATGAGGGCGACATCCTGATGCCGATGATCGGAACGATTGGGAATCCGGTGATTGCCCACACAACGCGGGAGTATGCAGTCAAGAACGTTGCACTCATCAAGTTTCACAAAGACTCCAAGGTGGATTATCGCTTTCTCAAAGATGTTCTCGCTTCAGCCGAAATGCAGACTCGCTTTGACCGACAAGCTAGCGGCTCGACTCAGAAGTTTATTCCGCTTGGATTCATTCGAGCTTTGCCCATCCCGCTCCCACCCCTCGCCACCCAGCAAGCCCTCGCCGCCGAAATCGAAGCCGAGCAGGCCCTCATCGCCGCCAACCGAGAGCTGATCGCCCGCTTCGAGAAGAAAATTCAGGGCACCCTCGCCCGCGTCTGGGGGGAAGACGAGCCGGCCGTGGAAGAAATGGAGACACAGAGATGCTAGTGCGTCCATCCGCTACCCGTTACACGCTTGGAACGCCCCCGGTCACGGGTGTGGGTCTCGGCGTGTCAATGGAACAGTTGGATACAGCACTTTCAGGCCCCGTCGCGGCGATCGTATTTGACGATGTTGGGATCGGGCGAGTAGCAGCGTTACTCGAAGGATTGGCGGACACGGATTTCACGCGGGACAATTTGAACGATTTACTGGCGACCAGCCACGCATTGGAGGATTGGCGGGTGGGTGAAGCTCTGGCAGAACACTATCTCTGCGAACACCAGAGTTGCCATTTTCCGTGGCCGGACGGGCGAGATGAGCGCAAGCGGGGCTCCAGCCTGCCAGGAGCCGACCTGGTAGGTTTCCATCACGAGAATGATATCGACCGCTTTGCGTTCGGGGAGGTAAAGACGTCAGGCGAAGCGTCATATCCGCCCGGTGCCGCCTATGGTCGCCACGGTCTTAAGCAACAGATGGAAGACCTGCGGGATCGTCGGGACATCCGTGACGGACTGGTCCTTTACCTCGCTCATCGCGCGGCGGGTGCGGCGTGGCGTGGACGTTTCCAAGCGGCTTCCGCTGTCTATCTCAGAGACACCTGCGATGTACGCATCTTCGGTCTGCTGGTTCGCGACGTTTCACCTCATGAGAATGATCTGAGAGCGCGAGTCAATGGGTTGGGGCGAGGCTGCCCGTCGGCCATCACCATTCAGTTGTTTGCGATCTATCTTCCAGCGGGAAGCATCGCTACGCTCGCCAGCAAGGTCGTCGCATCTCGACAAGATGGTGGTGCCGTATGAGCTTGAAACAAGAAGCACTGAACCGCTTGGATGCGTACTGGGCTGTGGTGGCGGTGGGCGATCAGGAGCGCAGGCGTGGTCTGGAGATCGCTCAGGCCCGGCTGGTCGCCAAGGCCGTTGGCCGCCAACTGCGATTCGCGTTAGATGAACGGCCCGGAGACGACGACCTGCTCCAGCGCCTGGCAATGGCCTATGAGATGGCGGCCATTGAAGGCTTGCCCGCGTTCATGAATCTTGCGCCGGATCAGGACGATCTGCGTCATCAATGTGTGGCCGGTGCGTGGCGGACATTCGAGTTGCGACGCCTGCTTCCTGTGCCCCAGGCAACCGAGGAGCGAATCTTTCACGTCCTGCATCTCGCTGGGTTGGCCTACTGCGGAGATCGCTGGTCGGATATCCGGCGCTGGTTCGCCGAGAATCCGTCGAGCATCGAGCAACCCTCCGTGGCGGAGCGGCCATGGCATTACCGTCTGCTCTATCGCCTCTTCGAGTGCTGGGTGCGGCTTCTTCGCAAAGGCGGCTGGGACGATCTGGACCGTATCCGGGAAATCGTCGCCGGCCTGCGTGAAGATCAGCGGGAATACGAAAAATCTTCGTTGGACAGTGGTTCCAACGCTCAGGACCAGGCAATGGCCTTGCGCTTGATTGCCTTCTACAACTGGGCCAAGAGTACCGAGTTGCTCGCAAAATATGTACTTCAGGGAGAACCACGGGGGATCAACGCGCTTCTCGACAAGCACTTCGAAGCGGCGGTGGATGCATCCCTGGCCTGTGGTGACGCTCAGATGGAAGTGCTCATGCGCTGGCTCCATGCCGCCGCGCGCCAGATGGTGTCTGGTTCCCTCTGGTGGGTAGCGCATTCGATCAATTCCCGCGTGATGCGCTTCGTAGGTTCAGCCGCCAGAAATCAGGGCATGTTCGAACTTCTGCCGCCGCAAAGAGCAGCCTTGCAGGAACAAGGGCTCCTCGATGCTGCCGCTACGGCCGTGGTGATCGATCTGCCCACGTCCGGCGGCAAGACCTTGCTGGCGCAGTTCCGCATCCTCCAGGCATTGAACCAGTTCGCCGAGAATGGCGGCTGGGTCGCTTACGTGGTGCCGACCAAGGCGCTTGGCAACCAGATCACGCGGCGTCTGCGGCGAGATTTCAGTCCCATTGGTGTTCGGGTCGAGCAACTCACTGGCGCAATCGAAATCGATGCCATCGAAGCGGATATGCTCGGCTCAGTCTCCACCGGGGAGGACCGGACGTTTGATGTGCTGGTTGCCACTCCGGAAAAGCTCCAACTGGTCATTCGCAACAAGAAAGTCCAGCGTCCGCTTGCTCTCGTAGTCATGGACGAAGCGCACAATATGGAAGACGAGTCGCGTGGGATGAGAATCGAGTTACTCCTGGCCACGATCAAGCAGGAGTGCACCGGCGCGAACTTTCTTCTGCTGATGCCTTTCGTCGAACGGGCTGATGCGCTGGCCCGCTGGTTAGCCAATGACGCCGCGGGTGGCCGATCCATTAGCCTCGGCACCTCACCATGGAAGCCGAATGAGCAATTGGTGGGTATGTTTCGCGCTAATCCAGACGATAGTGTGAAAGCCGGGTGGGCGCTGGAGTTCAAGACACTTCTGACGACACGAAATACGCTCCATCTTGAGGGTCTGCATAAGGCTGGAGGTGTCAAACCCCTGGACGTCGCAAAGTCGAAGTTCATCAAGGCCAGCGGAGAGCAACAGAGTTTCAATCTTCAGGCGGCGGCCATGGCGACGGTCTTTTCTTCGCGTGGCACCAGCATCGCTGTGGGAGGAACGATTCCTGACGCTTGGGGGATGGCACGAGAAGTCGCGAGAAAGCTTCCTCCTCTGGAAGCGCTTTCAACGCGAACTCAATTGGTCCAGAAGTTTCTTGCTGCGGAAGTCAGCCCGGACTTCGAATTGATTGGAATGCTTGCGCGGGGTGTCGCAGTACACCACGCCGGCCTGTCCGATGAAGCGCGCTCTCTCATGGAATGGCTCACCGAAGAGGGCGACATCAAGGTTCTCTGCGCGACCACGACGTTGGCTCAAGGAATCAACTTCCCGGTTTCCTCGGTGTTTTTGGCCACGACGAAGTATCCATATGGCGTGCCGTTCAAGACGCGGGAGTTCTGGAATCTTGCCGGTCGCGCTGGGCGGATGAATCAGGACAGCGTAGGTGTCGTTGGAATCGCCGAAGCCAATCGGTCAACGGAGATAATGCAATTTGTTCGGGATGCAACAGGTGAACTCGTTTCGAGGCTTGTAACCGTTGTCGCCGCACTTGACGCCGCAAATACGCCTGACGAACTGACGGCGGTGATCGAAAAAGATCAGTGGGAAGATTTTCGCTGCTATGTGAATCACCTTGTTCACGAAATCGGCAACTTGGATCGGGTCATTGCCAATACGGAGAACTCCCTGCGCAACACCTATGGCTACCGAGTGCTTCAGGAAACGCCCCAAGGAAGGGCGCGGGCGCAAAAGCTTCTTGAGGCCACAAAGCTTTATGCGCGACGAATTTCCGATAATCCTGGCCAAGTCGCCATGGCGGACATGACCGGCTTTTCTTTCGAAGGCGTTGGTCGGGCGCTTGCCGGAATCAATTCACTGGAGCGCAACTTATCTCCAATGGATTTTTCAGCCGGGCGCCTCTTCGGAAACGCCGCAGGCATGGCGGATCTGTATGGAATCATGCTCAAGATTCCTCAACTTGCCCGCAACCTGAAGGAGCTCACGACATCAGGAACCGAGCATAGGACGCTGGCAGCCATCACGACCGACTGGGTGGAAGGAAAGAGTATCCAGGATATCGCCGCTGCGTACTTCAATGCAGGAGACGATGC
Organism: Candidatus Methylomirabilota bacterium; assembly: GCA_003105305.1. Lineage (GTDB taxonomy): Bacteria > Methylomirabilota > Methylomirabilia > Methylomirabilales > Methylomirabilaceae > Methylomirabilis. The sequence goes on along the minus strand of PQAQ01000174.1, from coordinate 721 downwards.
AACCAAAGCGATTACCGAAGCCTGCAAGGCGATCTATCGGAACCTTGTCAACAATGGCACCTGGGGCTTGTCCGCCCTAAGCCGTCTTTCCGGTATCGATTTTGACGGTTTGTCCGACGAACAGATAAGGCACGTCAATCTTCTCCCAGCCATGATCTACCATGGTGTGAAGACGGAAGAAGGCGTTTTGATGCGGATGAATGGTGTTCCTCGCACCATCGCGGAGAAACTGGGTGAGCACTACCGATCTGTTCAAGGCGCCGATGCACAGGGTTCCGGTTTTCACAAAGTCCGGCAATTTCTCGCCTCCGCCGACATCGATATTTGGAACCGCTCGCGCCCAAGCAACGTCACCATGTCAGGATCGGAGTACAAAAAAGTATGGAAGGTGATATCCGGCGATGAACGCTGAGTTCCTCCCCCAGCAGCGTATCGAAGCCGGGATCGCCACTAACCGTGAATTAATCGCCCGCTTCGAGAAGAAGATCCAGGCCACCCTCGCCCGCGTCTGGGGCGAGGACGAGCCAGCCCCGGCGGAGCCGTGAGTCATGGAAGAAGCCGCCGAACTGGGGAACTACCTGCCGCTCTCGTTCAAGAGCCCGAAGGAGCAGGAGTACATCGAGTTCCTCTGGGACGCCTTCGAGACCAACTACACCCACGGCAAATACCAGTTCGCGTTCCTCGCCTACCACATGCTCACCATGAGCTTTGTCTACTTCAA
>PQAQ01000173.1 GCA_003105305.1 Candidatus Methylomirabilota bacterium | reverse complement strand
CAGGAGGGTCCACTGGTTGACCTTTGAGGAGACAAGGGTACCCATACTGGCCCCGGGATTCCCACGGAACGCAAAGACAATCGCGACAATAAACTCCGGCGACTCCGAGGCCAGCGGCGCCAGCCACTGCACCAGCAGAAATTCCTCAATGGCAAATGCCCGCCCGGTAGCCAGCAATCCCTCAGCAAAGGGCTCAGCCGAGAGAAAGATGCCGAGCCCCGCAAAGACGAACAATGCGACGGTGGCGAATCGACGCCGGGTCGGACGCATCCCCATTAATAGTGCCACGACCCCTCCGTCCGATTCCGGTTCGACGATCGCTCCCTTCGATGCCGTGATCATATACGACACGAAGATCCCCAACAGGACGGCCGAGTCGAGCGCCGAGAGCGTTCCTTTCAGCGGGATCATGAAGCTGTAGATCGTGGCGAGCCCGAGGTAAAGAATCTCGATGGAGCGCGAGCGGTCGAGAACGACCTGCCGATGGCGGCTTTTCAACCAGAAGGTCACGACCACGGAGGCCCACCCCACTCCGATGAGCAGGCGATTTGCGCCGGTCATATTGGCAGTCGCGTAGGCGATATAGGCAGGATCCTTGCCCGCAGACCAGGCGAAGTACATGTCCACCGCGTATTCCGGAAGGACGGCGACCAGCGCCAGAAAGGCCAGCGCTAACGCCTGCGGGATATCGGCCTGTGCCACCTCGGCGGCCCACGACAGAATAAACGCCGCTCCGAAGATGGATAATCCGGCGCCGATCGCCTCCCACTGGGGCGGCAGATGTATGTCGAGGAGCCGAATGCTGATCCATTGAAGGGGTAAAAGAATGGCGGCGATCAACCGCAGCGTTGTGCTCATCGACCGGATCCCACTCGCCCTCAAGGACCCACTACCCAACAGCTCATCAGATCCCCAGGTTCCTCGCCGTATCCCGCTTTCGCCGCTGTCGTCGATGATGATCGAGCTTAATCCATCTGAAGAGCGGCTCACGATACAGGTACAATAACAAAAGCGCCGCCGATATGACGAAGGCAAGAGTAAAGAAGCTGCCGTACTGCGCCGCTCGGACCTGCCTTCCCTGCATGGAAAGGAACCACGTGCCCGGGATACGGCCTATGGTGCTGAGCAGGAAGAAGGCGCCAAACGATATGGGGCTGGCGCCCAGAATGTAGCACAGGAAATCCTTCGGGAAACCGGGAATGAGGAAGAGGAGGAAGGTGATCAACTTGCCCTGGGTTCGCGTGAGGAAGAAGAACATGTTATAGGTCTCAGGCGTCACGAACCGACGAGCGAAATGATGCCCCAGCCAACGACCCAGACCGAAGGCGAGGCAAGACCCGATCGTCAGTCCGATGGTGGAATAGATGAGACTTGGAAACGTCCCGAAGAGATATCCGCCGATGATGCCGGTCACTTCACCGGGAATCGGCGCGATGATGATCTGAAGTGCCTGCAGACCAATAAACACCACGGGCGCCCACGGCCCAGCCCGTCTGACGTATCGGGCTAACTCCTGTTCGCTGAAAAAGGTTTCAAGCCACCGCCAGAGCTCTCCCAGGTCGATCCACCCCTCGAAAAGGGCATAGCCGAACACGCCGCCGACCACGGCCAGAATGACCGCGCCGATCACCACGGTTTTCTTGAGTGACGGATATTGCTCGAGCAATGCGGGCAACACAGAATCAGTCGGGGGGTCCGACAGTGAGCGATCTGACCTGATTGGTCGGTGTCCACATACGTCTGGCCTCGTTCAGCCGATCAGATCGCGCACATAGCTCAGCGCCGTACCCGTCCGGTGAGCACCATATGATGAGGCGGCGAGGTACGAAGCGTGATGTGGAATGATCGGGGTGCGTTATCGTCATGTTGTGCAGCTTTCTTACCCGTTCAGTCCCGCGATTGTCAAGAAAAATCCACCCCGCGGGCCTGACCGCGGACCGCCGCCCGCCTCGTCCGCTCGAACCAGGCGAGCCAAAAGCTCTTGCTAAAGACTCTCGATCCGATTATACTACGCCTATAAATGCCGGTGGATAACGGACTTATCATTGATGATCGGTGCGGCATAGAAGCAAAAAGAGAGGCAACCGTGAAGCGTGTGAGCATTCTCGGCTCAACCGGGACTATCGGGGTTAAGGCGTTGGCCATGATTGACCTGCATCGCGACGCCTTTGAGGTCGTGGCGCTTGCAGCCAGGGATAATATCGACCTTCTGGAGCAACAGATCAGGCGGTTCTCGCCCCGTGTCGTCGCCGTCGGAACCGCTAAAGCGGCGACGATGCTGAAAGAACGTGTAGCAGGCCTCCCCGTCGAGATCGGATGGGGAGACGACGGGATGCTGGCTGTGGCCACTGCGGCAGAAGCCGATATCGTCCTCACCGCAATCGTCGGCGCGGCGGGCCTGCTCCCAAGCCTCGCCGCCATCAAGGCGGGAAAAGATATTGCTCTTGCGACGAAGGAAGTCATGGTCATGGCGGGCGAGTTGGTAATCAGCGAGGCGCGATCACGAGGGGTTCGACTCCTTCCGGTTGATAGTGAGCATTCGGCCATCTTCCAATGTTTGGGAGGACAGCATAGCTGCGCATACTTGAAACGGGTGCTCTTGACGTCCTCGGGGGGACCGTTCCGGCGACGGCCCAAAGACAGCTTCACGAGTATTACTCCGAACGAGGCGCTGAAACATCCGACGTGGGTCATGGGGAAGAAGATCACTATCGACTCCGCAACGCTCATGAATAAGGGACTGGAGGTTATCGAGGCCAGTTGGTTCTTCTCCCTCGCGCCGCAACAGATCGATGTCATTATTCACCCGCAGAGCATCATCCACTCGATGGTGGAGTTCATGGACGGGGCGATCCTGGCCCAGATGGGGGTGACCGATATGGGGCTACCGATCCTGTACGCCCTGTCATACCCCGACCGATTGCAGACCCCGCTGCCGCCCCTCGACCTGAATAGCCTTTCGGCGTTGACATTCGAACCGGTTGATCATGAACGGTTTCCTTGCGTTGGATTCGCCTATCAGGCGCTGAAGGCTGGTGGAACATATCCGGCCGTCCTGAACGCAGCGAACGAGGTGGCGGTGGACCTGTTCCTCTCCGGTCGCGTGACATTCCCCGATATCGCTGCCCTCATTGCTCACGCGATGGATCGCCATCACGGCCGGAAGATTGACTCGCTTGAAGACGCGCTTGATGCTGATCGCGAGGCGAGGAAGCTGGTGTTGGCGGCGCTGCCCGCCTGAGGCAAGAGGAAGAGCGTGTACGCCGGCAGTCTGACAGCTTTGGCACCGACAGTTGCCCTCGGCCTCTTAGAGGTCATCGACCCTCGACCGTTGCTCGCACGCCTTGATTATGTTCTCTGGGCTGTCCTCGTCCTGGGCGCGCTGATCTTCGTCCACGAATTGGGCCACTTCCTGGTCGCCAAGCGAGCAGGGGTGAGGGTCCTCAAGTTCTCCCTTGGGTTCGGCCCGAAGATCATCGGGTTCACGCGTGGCGGGACCGAATATCTCCTCTCCGCCATCCCGCTTGGCGGCTATGTCAAGATGCATGGCGAGGACCCGACGGAAGAGGTTGTCGACCCGGAAGGATCGTTCTCCGCAAAGCCGGTCGGGTGGCGTTCTATGATCATTATGGCCGGTCCGGGATCGAATTTTCTCCTCGCAATCGTTATCTTCTGGGTTGTCTTCACGCTGGGTGTCCCAACCCTCGCCACCAAGGTGGGGGAGGTGATGGAGGGCTTCCCGGCGTTCGAGGCTGGCGTGCAGACTGGCGATCGGATCGCGGCGATTGACGGACACGCTATCGAGAAATGGGAGGAATTGGCAACCCAGATCCACAAAAGCCCCGGACAGCCTGTTCGCCTGACCATCGAAAGAGCGGGAAAACGATTTGACCTAGTGGTGGCGCCAAAGGCCACTCGTCAGAAGAACGTATTTGGAGAGGAGCAGGAGGTCGGACTGCTTGGAATCGCGCCGGCTGAAGAGTTCCTGACCGAGCGAACCAACCCGGTCACAGCGCTGGGTAAAGCGCTCTACAAAACGTATGATCTCAGTCGACTGATTCTGCTGACCTTTGTCAAGCTGGTCCAGGGGGTCGTTCCGGCAAAGACCATCGGCGGACCGCTCCTCGTGGCGCAGATGGCGGGTCAGCAGGCACGCCAGGGTTTCTTAAGCCTCTTGTTCTTTACCGCGTTACTGTCGATCAATCTGGGAATCCTGAATCTGCTTCCGATCCCCATTTTAGATGGGGGGCACCTGTTCTTTTCGTTGATTGAAGCCGTTCGCGGCAAACCGGTCAGTCTCCAGAAGCGAGAGATGGCCCAACAGGTTGGGCTCGCCCTGTTGGTAGCCCTGATGATCTTTGCCTTCTACAACGATATCTTCCGCCTACTCGGAAGGCAGTAACGATGATCGAACGACGGAAGACGCGGCAGATTCAGGTGGGAGCGGTCAAAATCGGCGGCAACGCACGGGTATCGGTCCAGTCCATGACGAAGACCGACACGCGAGACGCCCGGGCTACGGTGGATCAGATCTGGGCGTTGGAGGTAGCCGGGTGTGATATCGTGCGGGTGGGGGTCCCGGAAAAAGAGGCCGCAGAACGATTGTGGGAGATTCGCAAGCAGATTCGAATCCCTCTGATTGCGGACATCCATTTCGACTACAGGCTCGCCCTGATTGCCCTTGAGCAGGGCGTAGACGGCCTCCGCCTCAACCCCGGCAACATCGGGGACCGTTCGCGCGTGGAAGAGATTGTGAAGGCGGCAACCGAGCGAAAGATTCCGATTCGCATCGGCGTCAACAGCGGATCACTGGAAAAGGATCTGCTGGCCAGGGACGGTGGGCCGACTCCACAGGGGATGGTGGAGAGCGCCCTCCGTCACATCCGGATCCTCGAAGACCTCAACTATCCGGAAATGAAGGTCTCACTGAAGGCCTCCGACCCCTTGATGATGATCGAGGCCTACCGTCTGCTGGCGGATAAGGTCGAGTACCCCCTCCATCTGGGGGTCACCGAGGCCGGGACCCCTGGGGTGGGAACGATCCGATCGGCCGTCGGTATCGGGACACTGCTGGCCGAGGGGATTGGCGATACGATCCGGGTATCGCTCTCGGCAGACCCCGTCGAAGAGATCAAGGCGGGGGTGGAGATCCTGAAGTCGCTCGGCCTTCGGAGAGGAGGGCTGACGTTGGTCTCCTGTCCGTCTTGCGCAAGGGCCGATATCGACCTGGTTCCCCTTGCCCAGGAGGTGGAACGGCGACTGGCCGGCATTACGAAAGAGATTCACGTCGCCGTCATGGGATGCGAGGTGAACGGGCCGGGGGAGGCCAGAGGGGCCGACATCGGAGTCGCCGGCGGCAAGGGAATCGGCTGGCTCTTTAAAAAGGGAGAGGCGGCTCGAAAGGTAAAGGAGTCTGAGATCGTCGACGCCCTGGTCGAGGAGGTCAACAAGATGGTGGCGGGAGGCGACGGCCACACGTAAACTCACGAGTTTAGCTGTCAGTCATCAACTGTCAGCATACACCAATGGTGGCGAGCGAGGCCCATTCCCGGCGGTAAGCGCTTGTACATCAGTTGGTGTTTTTTAATCTTCGCGGACGGCCAACCGCTGACAGCCGTCCCCACCTTACCGGAGTACCCATGCGCTGGACACGGTCACTTATCCCGACATTGAAAGAAGAACCCGCTGAAGCCGAGGCGGTCAGCCACAAGCTGATGATCCGCGCGGGGCTGGTCCGGCAGCTTGCGGCAGGGATCTATATCACCCTTCCACTGGGCCAGCGGGTGATGGACAAGATTGACGCTATTATCCGCGAGGAAATGAACCGGATCGGCGGCCAGGAAATCACCATGCCGGTCCTGCACCCGGCGGAACTGTGGCAGCAGACCGGGCGATGGACGACAATCGGCGAGGAGATGTTTCGATTGCACGACCGCGGGAAACGATCGATGTGTCTGGGGATGACACACGAAGAGGTCGTCGCCTGGCTGGCAGCACATGAGATCCGTTCCTACCGGGACCTCCCCCAGATCTGGTATCAGCTCCAGACCAAACTTCGAGACGAAGCCAGACCCAAGAGCGGCGTCCTGCGGACACGAGAGTTTGTCATGAAGGACTCCTACTCGTTAGATCGCGATGAGGCGGGACTGCAAAAGAACTACGAACTCCACAAAGAGGCGTATTGCCGAATTTTTACGCGGTGCGGTCTGGCGTTTCATGTCGTTGAAAGCGATCCGGGGATGATGGGCGGCGCAGCCGCGCATGAGTTTATGGCGCCGAGTCAAGCCGGAGAGGACGAGATTGCCCTGTGCAATCGCTGCAGCTACTCGGCCAATGTCGAGTTGGCGGTTTCCAGGTCGCGATACCCCGTGTTCCCACACTGGGATCTGGAAGAGATTGCCACGCCGGGCGCCGGGACCATTGACGAGGTGTGTCGCTTCCTGCGCATCGATCCCGCGCTGACTATCAAGTCGTTGCTGTTCATGACAGATGACGGCCCGCTCCTGGCCCTCCTGAGGGGCGATCAGCGGCTCCACGAGAAGAAACTCGCGAGAGCGGCCGGTGGCGAGGCTCGCCCGGCTCATCGCGAAGAAATTCTGACACATGTGGGCGTCGGAGCCGGCAGTATCGGTCCGATCGGGGTGACACTACCCGTCATCGCCGATGAATCGTTGCGCGAGGGGCGTTATGTAACCGGGGCCAATAAAGATGGGTTTCACCTCCGCGGCGTACGTCCGGACATTCACTTCCAACCACGATGGGCCGATATCCGCCACGTGTCAAACGGAGACCTGTGCCCACATTGCGATGGCAGCTTGCGTATTGAGCGGGTCATTGAGGTGGGCAATATCTTCAGACTTGGGACCAAATACTCCGTTTCGATGAAAGCGGTCTATCTGAATGAAGCGGGGGAGGAATGCCCTATCGTGATGGGCAGCTACGGGATCGGGGTCGCGCGTATCGCGGCTGCGGCGGTCGAGCAACGCCATGATGACTTCGGGATCGTCTGGCCTTCGGCGCTCGCACCCTTCCAACTCCACCTGCTGCCGGTCAATATGCGCGATCAGAAGACTATTGAGTTGGCTGAGGCGCTTTATGCCGCCCTCCAGCTCGAAGGGATCGAGACCCTCTACGACGACCGTGATGAGCGGGCGGGCGTGAAGTTTAAGGACGCGGATCTGCTCGGCCTACCCCTCCGAATCACCGTTGGGACCCGCGCCATCAAGGAGGGAACGGTTGACTTGAAGGTGCGAAAAACCGGTGAAGAGGTACACATACCACTCTCGGAGGCGATCTCCAAGGTCCGTGCTCTCCTTTCCCATCCCACCGACTAACGACACCAAAAGTAGACCCCCCATGAGAACCGAATCTCCACGTGGGGGGCCCAGATTGTATGCTTATTCGGCGACACTACAACTTGACGACGTTGGCGGCCTGCTTTCCCTTCGGCCCATCAACAACATCAAACTCGACCTCCTGGCCCTCCACCAGCGTCTTGAAGCCGTCGCCATGGATGGCTGAGTAGTGGACAAATAGATCGCCACCTTCAGGTCGCTCGATAAAGCCGTATCCTTTCGCCTCGTTAAACCATTTGACCTTCCCGGTGCCTCGCACGTCTTCACCTCCCTTCTGTACTCCCTCAACGCTTCATCATCGTTGAGTTGCTTCCTGCCACAATTGAAGGCCCCCGGGTCTTCGCACACAAAAACCACGGCCTCAACTTTCATAAGAGCTCGCGGTCCCTCAGCAGTCCCGACAAGCCGCATCTGTCATCGGAAGCGGCGAAAATCTAACGTATCCTCCGGATGCTGTCAAGCGATTTTTACAGGCCTGATATCAGTGCGCAAAGGTCCGTATCGCGCTGATATCGTTGGTAGAAATTGGGTTCGGAATTAATTGGCTGGAGAAACGCTGGCGCTCATCAGGCTGGTTTTCTTTGCCTGGTGGTCCCCATGTAGTATTTTACACCGACAACCAAGACGCCAAGGGCCAACAATATCATGGCCAACTGGAATCCACGATTTGACAGGAACCAAGGCAGAGGGCTATGCGCCTTTACCGGCAGTCCTACAGTGAATGGGAAACTGAAGACAGTATCCACAGCGCGAATCTCGGCTTCCGTCGGATCGGTTCCAGGCCCATGAGTATGAGTGACCCGTTGCCATTCCCCAACCTCGGAGCCACGGTGCGGTTTGTGAGCAATACCCGGTCCTGCCTTTTCCAGCTTCATACGGGCGATATAGTGACCGGGCCTCAGGATCTCGGTATCGATTCGTATCGACCCATCACCGTACACAGTCGGTGGGAGAGAGAGGATAACATGCGAATGTCCGCTGTCAGTCTTATCCTCATGGGCCTCGACAGCCTCGACGATCTGAACCGAGATGGGCAGTTGCCGCAACTCTTCATGATAAAGATCGAAGGCTATCGAAAACTTACCCGTCTTGGGAACACCTTCACAGTAGGACTGAAATTCCTTTTTGACCTGCTCAGAACCCACTTCGTGCAGCAAAGGAACCATTCCGGAGCCCACAAGCTCTTGATAGGCCGTAAAGTGAACGGTATAGTGGCCCCTAACCATGGTACATGCGTCCCCCGCATCCCAGTCGCCCATCACATCACCGCCCCCATGGCCAAAAGCTTGGGATGCCACCAAAAGCGGCGCACACACCAACCACGGGACCATCCACCGCTTCATCTCGCATGCCCTCCTTTTGATTCCAATTTAGGGCGTCACGACACGGCCGTCAAGTCTCACAGCCCTCAAAATCAGCGAATGACTCGCGCTACTGACCAGGCAGCCCGGGCTCGGTCAGTTTCATCGGATCCAGAATCTGGGCAACCTGAGTCTCGGTAAGCAGGTGCTCCTCCCGCACAACATCAATGATCGTCTTTCGCTCACGCATGGCACGCTTCACCACGTCGGCAGCCCTGGCATACCCAAGCGAGATATTCAATGCGGCCGCCAGCGCCATACTGCTCTCGGCATAGCGGCGACATCGGTCGGCGTCAGCAACAATGCCGCCGACGCAGCGATCAGTGAAAACCCGAACGGCGCTCGTCAGAATCTGAATCGACTGGTGCAGATTATGGGCCATAACCGGCATCATAACGTTCAACTCAAGCTGCCCGGCCTGAACCGCCATCGAGACGGTCAGATCGTTCCCGACGACTTGGAAGCAGACCATGTTCAGCATCTCAGCCATGGACGGGTTGACCTTACCGGGCATAATCGAGGAGCCCGGCTGCACCGCAGGCAGGACGATCTCGGCGAATCCCGTGGTCGGACCCGAGGCCAGAAGGCGCAGATCGTTGCAGATCCGGATCAGCTCAAGCGCAAGCAACCTCAAGGCCGAAGAGGTCTCGGCGATCGGCAGGTTCGACTGCATAGCTTCGCGCAAGTCAGGCGCATTGCGCCACTCGATCCCCGTCCAGGCGCGCAGATACTCCACCAGTCTGGCGCGATACTGCGGATGGGTATTCAAACCGGTACCGGCGGCGCTCCCGCCGATCCCCA
>PQAQ01000172.1 GCA_003105305.1 Candidatus Methylomirabilota bacterium | reverse complement strand
CGCGCTACCGGTACGAGGTCCTTGGCGAGCGGTTCGCGCTCCTCGAGGCGACTCGCGGCTGCCACTACCGATGCCATTTCTGCCTGCTCGAGATGTACCGGAAGGGCTACCGAAAGAAAGACCCCGAGCAGGTGATCCGTGAGGTGACGTATCTGGTCCGGGAGGCGGGGGCCAGAACGGGGTATTTTATTGATCTGGAGTTTACCGCGGTTCGTGACGACGTCTGGGATCTGTGCGATCGACTGGCCTCGGCCGGGTTGCCCTTTGAATGGGCCTGCCAGACCAGGGCCGATTATGTGGACGGGCCGCTGCTGCAACTGATGAGGCGCGCCGGTTGCCGGTTGATCCACTTCGGCGTTGAGAGCGGCTCGGCCCGCATCCTGGCCACAACGAACAAGCGAATCACCCTTGAACAGATCGAGCGGGGGATCGCCGAGACCAAGCGGGCGGGGATCGACCAGCTCTGCTTTTTCATGTTCGGGTTCCCCGGGGAGACCGCAGACGATATGGAGGCGACGATCGCGTTTGCGAAGCGGCTGAACCCGACCTATGCGTCATTTCATGCGGTGACTCCTTACCGGGGCACGAGGCTGTATGAGCTGAGCGGCGCGTCGGAGCTGTTTCCCGAGGTCTTCAGCAAGGAGCATGATGCGGTCTTTCTCCAGGGAATCGTGAGCCGGGCGTTCCGGGAGTTTTATCTGCGGCCGGCCGTGCTGTGGTCCAGGATTCGCAGGATGGACCGTCGGCTGTGGCGGCGGCAGGCCGCCCTGTTTCTGGACTTCGCGCGACCGGCGCTTTTCGGATAATCCCCTGTGATATGCCGAACCCGCCTGCAGGACCTCAGCCACGCCGGGACCCGCTCACCATCCTGATTCCCGCCTACAATGAGGACCTCATCCTGGCCGCTAACATTGATCGCCTCAGGCGTCACCTGAAGGAGCGGGACGTTGAGACGTACGAGATGATTCTGGTCAGCAACGGCTCAACCGACCGGACCGTCGAGGCGGCCGAGGCGTGCGCGGCAGGCCGCACCGATCTTCGGGTAATCGCCCTTGACCGCCGCGGCGTGGGCCGGGCGTTCAAAGAGGGGCTCAGTTGCGCGCAATACGACCGGGTGATCTGTCTGGACCTCGACCTGACCATCGACCTGGCGTTTATCGAATCGGCGGCCGCCTTGTTGGCAACCGCCGATATCGTCATCGGCTCCAAGCAGACCGGCGCACAACAGCGCTCGTGGATCCGGCGACTGGCAAGCGCCGCATTTATTGCCTGTACGCGCCATTTGCTGGGCCTGGAGTTCACGGACTATTCCATCGGCGCCAAGGCCTATCGGCGGTCGGCTGTGGCGCCGTATCTGTCCGCCCTGGCCGACGGCAGCGCGTATGTGGTGCAACTCATTGCGTGGAGCCACCGTGGCGGCGCGGCGATTGCCGAGATTCCGATCTGGTGCGATGATCGCCGACGAAGCAAGTTCAACCTCCTCCACGAGGGCCTGTATCGATTCGGCAGCCTGTTTCTGCTGTGGCTGCAGGAACGGCTGTGTCGGGAGAGAGGGATCGGCGGGCGATGAGGGCTCCCCGGCCTTCGCTCATCCCTTTGGCGTGGTATCGTATCCCCGGCGTCTGATCGGAGGCTGTCTGTGCGGTCACTATTCTCTTCTCATCCGGCAAACGTCTTGCTTGAGAAGTGCGTGGTGTTGGGAGCATTGTGTGTGATCGCACTCGCTTATTCATTTGATGTGTTGCGCTTCTGGTTTCTTTACGATGATCCTGCCGCGATCGTCTATTCGACGAAATCCCTGAAAGATATCTTTTTCGCCAATGACGTCTATGTGCCCGGATTTTATGCGCCGTTGTTGGCGCTTGCATTTAAGCCTGATGTGCTCTTTTTCGGGTTCCATCCGTTACCGTATCGTATCCACAATCTCATAGTGCTGGTCCTCATCGCGTTTGTGGTCTACCAGATCCTCGGTCACTATACGGATAAAATCTCTTCTTTGTTCTCCGCGATCGTTATTCTGTGCGCAACCCCTTCGTTAATATGTGTGATCTGGATCACGCTCAGGCAATATCTCTATCCCATGCTCTTTTCTTTAATGGCGATCTCTCTGTACATCACACACAGGCCTCATCCGAAACAGAATAAGTTCGCAGTACTTCTTATACTGGTTCTGAGTGAATTCAGCTTTATGGGCAAAGAACAGTTCGTGACCCTGCCTTTTGTTCTTTTAGTTCTCTCCGAAGGGAACTTCAGAAACAGGCTGTCTTCGACCTATCCTTACTTTCTCCTTCTTGTCCTGCATCTGTTGCTTCGATGGTATGTACTGGGAGGTGTCGGGGGATATGTGGGAGTGACGTATGACCCTGTCGTGTATCTGAAAACGGTCTTCCAGTCGATCGGAACTGCCTCAGAGATTTTATTCGGCTCCCAATGGTTGGTGGCGGTATTGCTGTTGCCCTTCTTGTTGCGGCCCGAAACGCTTGTGCGGTTGGCGTTGCTGTGGACGGCGACCCTCGCCGTGTCTTTTCTTGTTATGTCCGTCTATCCTTCAGCGGATACATATCGCTATTGGTTTATTGCCGTAGTTCTCTTTTCCTTTCTGATGGGGTTCGGTTCCGCTCTGATAGATAACGCTCTGCTCAGGGGATCGTACATCCTGATCATCGTCATCCCGTTCTTGATTCATGGCTCGAAAGTCAACGGGGGAATCAAGGAGCTGTTTCAACGTGAATCGTTAATCGCCTCCAGGACGTCACAATCCTTGCTTGATCACACATACCGCAATGCAGTCGTGATTCTTCCCGATAGCCCTTACACGCATACCGGGTATATCTATTCGATGCAACGCGCGTATCGGACAATCCTGGGAGTTGAGGCCTTCCCTGCCTTCTATCCCCTTGAACTGCTGGCGTTGTACCCGGACATACTGCGGGATTTCGACGGCGTGTATGAAATCACGCCGCACGCCGTTCTTAACATTACAGGGTCCTTCAAAGAACGGTCAAATCTTTTTGTCGGCGCTCTAACCGATCAGAAACCGGAATTCGGACTCTTGCAGAGTGGGGACGAGTTCGCGGTGAGCCTCAAGTGCACATTCGGCCGATCTGTTACCTCGTTGATCATCGAGCAGGAGCAGTTCACCGATAGTCCGCGCGTGAGCAGGCACATGTTTCCTTATCTTGAGAGATTGAACTTAAGCCGTATTATAAAAAAACACGGGAATGCCGCATTGGTGCCGATCAAGGAGCTGTCATATCGACAGAAAGCCTGGTATGTCGGACGCGAACGCATCCCGAAGGCGACGCTGCTTATCACCGTCTTTTGCGGCGATGGATCCGGACGCCATACGCAATTATCGGATGTATTGTACATTCCTTTAGCGAAGAGATTTCACATACCCTAGGAGTATCCATCCGGCTCAGACGTCGACGATCCCCTTGTTGTCCTGAGAGGCCGTGTTATCGACATGAGTAACGAGCAGATGCAACTCAGCGTGGTGATTCCCATGTACAATGAGGCCGGCCGGATCGGCCCGTCGCTGGAACGGATTGTGGAATACCTGCGCGGCCGATCAGGAGCGGGCGGTTTTGAGATTATTGTCGTTGATGACGGATCCCGAGACGGCACGGTCGCTGTTGTCGAACAATTCAGGACGTGCGCGCCGGAGCTGCGACTGATCCGGTTCTCGCAGAACCGAGGTAAGGGCGCCGCCGTCAGGGCCGGCATGATAGCAGCTACAGGGGAGGCCGTGCTGTTCTCGGATGCGGATCTCTCGACGCCCATTGAGGAGGTCGAGGGGGCCTTGAGGCATCTTTCGGAGGGGTGCGATCTTGTGATCGGTTCGCGCGCGCTGGCCGGATCACAGATAGTGGCGCGTCAGAGTTGCCTGCGGGAATCGATGGGAAAGCTGTTCAATCGTCTCCTGCGGGTCTCTCTCTCGATTCCGTTCCGTGATACGCAATGCGGGTTCAAATTATTTCGTGGCGACGCGGCGCGCGACCTGTTCCGGCGCGCGCAGATCGACGGCTTCGCGTTCGATGTCGAGGTCATCCTTCTCGCCATGCGTCTGGGATATGCCGTCCATGAGATTCCGGTGCGCTGGATCAATGATCCGAACAGTAAGGTAAGGCTGCTGCGCCACTCCACGCAGATGCTTGGAGACCTGTGGCGCATCCGGCGCGGGCTCGCTGCCCAGCCGCTCCGACGCGCCGGGTAGAGGCGAAGGATAGACATGGACGGCCGCGCCGCTTGACACTTACATACTTGAGTATTAGAGTGTGTGACGAGGTAATACTATCGTGAGAACAACAATTGAACTGACCGATGACCAACGGGCAAGGCTGCTTGCGCTGGCGGCTAAACGACGGCTCCGGGGTTACTCGTCGCTGATTCATGAAGCTCTGGAACAGTATCTGAAAGAAACGCCGAATGGGGGGCGGACGAAGGCAGGCGCGAAGGCTGCCGGGGCCGCTCGGAAGATCCGGGGCACGCTGTCCGATGCGGAGGCAGAACGGATGCGACGAGACATCGAAGCGCTTTGGAGGCGATGGAGGTGAGGTTCGTTTAGAATGTCGGTTACTTCTGTCGAGTCGCAGACCTGAGGGTCGTGACATTGGCTGATCTGTCGGGAGCAGGTTAAGGTGTTGCAATGAGGGAGAAGATCTTGTGACCGATCCTCGGGTGGCGGTGGGGATTATCAACTACGGCGATTATCGGCATCTGCCGGCCTGCCTCGATAGCGTCAAACGGCAGACGCTGCCGCCGGATCGCGTCATCCTGCTCGACAATCAGAGTTGCGCCGATGAGATTGACCGGATCGGCAGGGCCTATCCTGAGGTGCAGATCCTGTCGATGCAGGAGAACCTGGGGTACAGCGGCGGCGCGAATCGCATCATCCGGGAGGCCGACAGGGGCGAGGACATCTTCCTGCTGAACCCCGATGTGGTGCTTAACTCGCGGCATCTGGAGGAGCTGGTCCGGGCGATGCAATCAAATGCCGACGCCGGCGCGGCGGGCGGCAAGCTGGTGTTGGGCGATCCCGATGGCGACCGGGGATTATACGGTGACAGATCTCCACGACTTGACACCACAGGCCACCTGATCTTTCGGAGTCGGCGGGTCATCGATCGAGGCCATGGTGAGCCGGATGTGGGTCAATACGATACGCCGGAGGAGATCTTCAGCGTCTGCGGCGCAGCGGTGCTCTATCGCAGGTCGATGCTCGAGGATGTCCGGATCGATGGGGAATGTTTCGATGAAGAGTTCTTCGCCTATAAGGAGGACGTCGATATCTGCTGGCGGGCCCAGTTGTTTGGATGGACCGCGCTGTATCATCCCGCGGCGACCGCGCAGCACCTGAGGGGATGGAAGCGCGGCGACGATCGGCGGCGCGTCCCCTGGGTTCGGAAATATCACTCACTCAAGAATCATGCCTTGATGATGATGAAGAATGAGCTCCCGGCCCTGCTGCGGCGGGATAGTCTCCACATCCTCCGACTGGGAACCTGCGCCATGGCGTACGTTACGCTCATGGAGCCGGCGCTCTGGAAATCGGTGATGGATCTCAGACAGTACTGGCCCAGAGCGCGCCACAAGCGAGGCATTATTATGGCGCGTCGTCGAGCGTCGGCGGACCGGATGGGTCGCTGGTTCGCATAGCTGTATGATGTTGGCCGAGGCACGGGTTGCGCTGGTTCACGACTGGCTGACGGGGATGCGCGGGGGAGAGCGCTGCCTCGAGGCGTTCTGCGGCCTGTTTCCCGGAGCCGACCTCTTTACCCTACTGCATAAAAAGGGAAGCGTATCGAAGGCTATCGAGGAGCGGCGGATCCGAACGTCGGTGGTCCAGGAACTCCCTCTTGCCGCCACCCGCTATCGCTATTATCTGCCACTCTTTCCGTGGGCCATCGAGCGATTCGATCTCGATGGGTACGATCTGATTCTTTCGAGCAGCCACTGTGTCGCCAAGGGCGTGAAACCACCGACACAGGCGCTTCATATTGCGTATGTCTATACCCCGATGCGATACGTCTGGGACATGCAGGATGCCTATACCGCCGGCGGCCGCATGGGTCCGGCGTCGCAGCTGGCGCTGCGCGCCGTCGCCGAACGTCTGCGACGGTGGGACGTCGCGGTCAATGCCCGGGTCGATCACTTTGTCGCTATTTCCCATTACGTTGCGGACAGGATCCGACGGCACTATGATCGGGAGGCGGTCGTGATCTATCCTCCGGTCGAGACCGCGCGCTTTCACATCGCCGAGCGGACGGACGACTACTATCTGGTGGCGGGGGCGTTCGCCCCGTACAAACGGGTCGATCTGGCGATTGAGGCATGTAACCGTTTACGGCGGCGTCTGGTGATCGTCGGCGAGGGACAGGAGGAGAGTCGGTTGCGGCGGATCGCCGGTCCGACGATCGAGTTTGTGGGGTGGCGATCCGACCGCGAGGTCGCCGACCTGCTCGGTCGCTGCCGCGCGCTGGTCTTTCCCGGCGAGGAGGACTTCGGCATTCTTCCCGTCGAGGCCATGGCCTCCGGACGGCCGGTGATCGCCTACGGCAAGGGCGGCGCGACGGAAACGGTGATACCGTTAAACGGTGGCCAGTGGCGAGTGGCCAGTGGCGAGTCGAGACATCCATCCCTCATCCCTCATCCTCCAACCGGCATCTTTTTCCACGAACAGACCGTTGAGGCATTAACGCAAGCCATCGAGCTGTTCGAGCGCTCTGCGGATCAATTCGAACCGGAGGCGCTTCGCACCTACGCCCTCACCTTCGACCGCTCGATCTTCGAAAAGCGGATTGCGGGCTATATCGGCGAACGCTTCGAGGACTGGGAGCGTGGGGGGCGCCGTCGTCGGCCATGCTGAAACGCCACAGCCAGTTCATCGAAAGCCTGATGCTGCTTGCCGATCTGCTGGTGATCTCTCTGAGTTGGACCGCAGCATACCATGTCCGGTTCTATTGGGGCCCGGTACTGGGCTACCGCGATATCCCTGACATCCGGCCGTATCTGTTGCTGCTCGGCCTCATCGTCATCGTCTGGGGTGTCGCGTTCAAGACCTTCGGTTTGTATCGTCCCAAGCGTATCTCCTCGCAGCTTGCTGAGGTGCGGGATATTGCCAATGCCTGCACGCTTGCGGTGTTGATCCTCATCGCGGCTACCTTCTTCCTGAAGCAGTTCGAATTCTCGCGTGTGGTGATCCTCTATTTCTGGATCTTCAGCATCGTGTCGGTGAGCCTTGTCAGAGGCAGCTTTCGCGAGGCRCTCCGCTTAACGAGGCGCAGCGGCTACAACCTCCGTCATGTTCTGATTGTCGGCGAGGGGGCGTTGGCGCGAACGGTTGTGGAAAAGATCCGGACTCGTCCGGAATTGGGGATTCGCATCAAGGGGCTCCTGGTCGGAGATCCGACTGGAGTTGGGCAACAGATTGACGGACTGAGCGTGCTTGGCGCCTATGAGCAGGCGGGGGAGCTGGCGGAGGCGCTGGAGATCGATCGCGTGTTCATTGCCATCCCGCTGGAGGCCTACGGGCGCATGGAGGCGATTCTTCGAGGGCTGGAGGACGGGACTGCTGCCGTCAACGTCGTGCCGGATCTCCATCAGTATATGACGTTGCGCGGCGGGGTGGAGGAGTTCGACGGCTTGCCTCTCATCAGCTTGCAGGACTCGCCCCATTATGGATGGAACCTGGTCGGCAAACGGGCGCTGGATATTGCGCTGGCCGGGGTCGCGCTCCTGATTACGGGGCCGGTGCTGCTTGTGCTTGCGGCGATCATCAAGATGACCTCGCCAGGGCCGGTTCTGTATCGTCAGGAGCGCATGGGCCTCGACGGCAGAACCTTCCAGATGCTGAAGTTCCGGTCAATGCGGAACGGCGCTGAAGAGGACACCGGCCCGGTATGGGCGGCGCGTGATGACGAGCGCCGCACGGGGGTCGGCGCGTTCCTGCGACGGACGTCGCTGGATGAGCT
>PQAQ01000171.1 GCA_003105305.1 Candidatus Methylomirabilota bacterium | reverse complement strand
AGTTTCGGACGGGTCTCTTTCGGTTCGATCACTTCGTCGATATAGCCGCGCTCTGCCGCAATATACGGATTGGCAAACTTATCGCGGAACTCCGCCACCTTCTCCGCGCGGTAAGACGTGACATCAATCTCTTCGGCCATCTTCCGCTTATACAGGATGTTGACCGCCCCCTCGGGCCCCATGACCGCGATTTCCGCCGTCGGGTAGGCGAAATTGATATCGGCCCGCATATGCTTGCTGCCCATCACGCAGTAGGCTCCCCCATAGGCCTTTCGCACGATGATGGTAATCTTCGGCACAGTGGCCTCTCCGTAGGCGTACAACAGCTTCGCGCCGTGCCTGATGATCCCGCCATGTTCCTGGGCCGTACCCGGAAGATAGCCCGGGACATCTTCCAGTGTAATGATGGGAATATTGAAGGCGTCACAAAAGCGGATAAAACGCGCCGCCTTGACGGAGGAGCCGATGTCGAGGCAGCCAGCCAGTGCGGCGGGCTGATTCGCAACAAACCCGACCGACTGTCCATCCAGACGCCCAAAGCCTACGACCATATTCTGCGCGAACTGTTCCTGCACCTCAAGAAACTCCCCATCGTCCACGACCATCCCGATCAGCTCTTTGATATTGTAAGGTCTACTAGAGCTCTCGGGGACGAGGACGTTCAGCGCCTCCTCCTGTCGATCCGGATCGTCCCTGGACTCACAGCGAGGCGGATCTTCCAGATTGTTTTGAGGCAGGTACGAAAGGAGTTCTCTGATCGAGGCCAGACACTCCTGCTCAGAATCGACGGCAAAGTGGGCGACGCCCGACACGGCATTATGGGTCATCGCGCCGCCCAGCTCCTCGAAGTTTACCTCCTCGTGCAGGACGGTCTTGATGACGTCAGGTCCTGTGACAAACATATGACTGGTATGCCGGACCATGAGGACGAAGTCCATTAGGGCCGGCGAATAGACGGCGCCGCCCGCGCATGGCCCCATGACGGCTGCGATCTGCGGGATTACCCCGGACGCCAACGTGTTGCGGAGGAAGATGTCGGCATAGCCGGCCAACGAGACCACCCCCTCCTGAATTCTGGCCCCGCCGGAGTCGTTGAGCCCGATAATCGGCGCGCCCATCTTGACCGCCAGATCCATGACCCTGCAGATCTTCGCCGCGTGCGCCGCGCCAAGGCTCCCGCCGAACACGGTAAAATCCTGAGCGAAGACGTAGACCTGTCGTCCGTCGATCGTCCCGTATCCGATGATAACCCCGTCGCCGGGAATCCGTTGCTGATCCATATCAAAGTCATGACACTGGTGGGCAACCAGGGCATCCAGTTCGGTAAAACTCCCCGGGTCGAGGAGCAGATCGATCCGTTCGCGCGCCGTCAGCTTTCCGGCTTGGTGATGTCGGTCAACGCGCTCCTGTCCGCCGCCCTGCATGGCAGTTTCGCGTCGCCAGCGCAACTCTTCCAGTTTGTCCTTGTGGCGTTCAGTCGCCATCCTGCTCTCCCCCTCGGCCTACAAGTCTTCAAAATACGCAAGGCGCTTGAATATCTTGTACCGCGCCTCAATTTCGGGATAGGTCAATCGTCGTAAGCGATCGAGCGAAAACGCCTCGACATTGAATGAGGCCATCACCGATCCCATGACGATTGCCTTTCGGATGTTAGCCTCGCCAAAATTCATCGTATTGGCCAGATATCCGATAAAGCCGCCCGCAAAGCAATCGCCGGCGCCTGTCGGATCGAACACCGAATCGAGCGGCAGCCCAGGCGCCGAAAACCAGCCGCCCTTTCGGACCATCAGCGCGCCGTACTCTCCTCGCTTAATGGCCAGTGACGTCGGCCCCCAATCCAAGACTTTTTGGGCGGCCCGAACCAAGTTCGGCTCATCGGCGAGCTGGCGGGTCTCGGCATCGTTAATCAAGAGGATATCGACCGATTTCAGCGTCTCGCGCAACGCGGCGGGCTTGCCATTGATCCAGTAGTTCATTGTATCGGCGGCCACAAGCTTCGGTGCGCGTACCTGGCTAAGGACCTGCCGTTGCAGATCGGGATCGATATTGGCCAGGAAGACGAGGTCGCTTTCTCTGTACGTCTCTGGAATCTCCGGCTGAAACGCTGCAAAGACATTGAGCTGCGTCTCCAGCGTCTTCGCCTCGTTTAGATCGAACCCATACTCTCCGGTCCATCGAAAGGTGCGCCCAGGAACACGCACCAATCCCTCAAGATCAATCGACCGACTCTTCAGAAACGACAGGTGTTCTTCAGGAAAGTCTTCCCCCACCACCGCGACGACGCGAACGTCGGCAAAGAAGCTGGCCGCCACCGAGAAGTACGTCGCCGATCCTCCCAACGCCTCCTTCGCATCACCGAATGGCGTCCGAACAGAATCAAGCGCGACCGAACCGACAACCAGGATACTGCTCATGGTTTACCTCGTACCTTACGGGACATATTTTCCAATAATCGGTCGCAGCAGCTCCGGAATGTCGGCAGTAATTATATCGCGAGCGGTGATAATCGCTTCGTGCATCGCGCTTCCGCAATGGCAGCCTTCCCGATCGGCCGGAAACGACGACACCGTCGCCTTGATGATCGCCTTAGCGGTCTCGGCGTTTTGCTTCAGGATCGCTACCACCGTCTCCACCGACACATCCTGCTCCGTCTCGTGCCAGACATCGTAATCGGTCACTAGCGCCAGCGTCGCATAGCAGATCTCGGCCTCACGGCAGAGCTTCGCCTCTTGCAGATTGGTCATCCCGATGACATCCACTCCCCAGCTTCGATAGATCCGCGACTCGGCCCTGGTCGAGAACTGCGGCCCCTCGATGCACAGATACGTACCACCGAGATGCACTCGAGCCCCCACCGACTGCCCGGCGGCGAACAATAACTTCCCCAGGACCGGACAGGTCGGATCGGCGAAGCTCACATGCGCGACGAGGCCACGCCCGAAGAAGGTGCTGACCCGCCCCTTCGTGTGATCAAAGAACTGATCCGGAATGACGATATCTAGAGGCGGAAGATCTTCGCGCATGCTGCCTACCGCCGAGGCGGAGATCACCCGCTCTGCGCCCAGGAGCTTGAACCCGAAGATGTTCGCCCGAAAATTCAGCTCGGATGGCATCAGGCGATGGCCGCGTCCGTGCCGCGCGAGAAACGCCACCCGTCGTCCCGCCAGCAATCCGGTAATGTAGGCATCCGACGGCGACCCGAATGGGGTTTCGACACGCCGCTCCTCAACCCCTTCGAGTCCCTCCATGTCGTACAATCCGCTTCCGCCGATGATACCGATGAGCCCCTGGGTCATCTCACCTCCGATATGGGTATAACGCCGTCAGCCTGACGCGCCAGCACGCGACCAACGGTCTCTCGTTCGGTGGCCTCCACGACAGTCAGATCAACCGTACGGCCGATCCGTTTCTCTGAAGGTTCGAGTCGTACTGTCATATAGTTATCGGTCAGCGCATCGAGTCGCCCGGTTTGCGTATCTCGGCCTTCCAGGATGACCGCCGAAAACGACTGTCCCACCTGTGTCTGTCGAAACCGCTGCCACTTGGCGTCGCTGAGCGCACGGAGCGCGGCGCTCCTGGCCGACCTCACACCCTTGGGAACCTGGTTCGGCATGGTAGCCGCCACGGTTCCCCTCCGCTGTGAGTAGTTGAACACGTGCAGATACGCAATCGGCAGACGATCGAGCAGCCTATAGGTGGCCTCGAATTCGGCCTCCCCTTCGCCAGGGAAACCGACGATAACGTCCGTCCCGATGGCGATCCCGGGGACCGCCTCTACAAGCCGCTCCACCAGTCGGCGAAACTCGTTGGCGGTGTGCGGTCGCCGCATGCGCTTCAGCACCGCCTCATCGCCGCTCTGCAGCGGCAGATGCAGGTGCCGACACAGGTTGTCGAACCGGCCGAAGCAGCCGATCAACTCCTCCGTCACCTCGTGCGGATCCAGCGAACTCAGGCGCAGTCGTGCCGGCGCCGCCATCTCCAGCATCTCAGCCACCAGTCCGGCAATTGAATTGCTGATCGGCAGGTCACGCCCATACGTCCCCAGGTGCGTCCCGGTCAGGACCACCTCCGGATAACCGGCCTC
>PQAQ01000170.1:8711-9110 GCA_003105305.1 Candidatus Methylomirabilota bacterium | reverse complement strand
TATGCGGCGCTCAATGGTGAAATACGTGCAATTGTAGTTTTCATACTCCTTGCCGCATCCCAGAGATCAACGGCACGTTGGGCGTTTAACCAAAACTCCGGGGAGTTGCCAAACAGGCGGGAAAGACGCACCGCCATCTTTGGGCTCACTGCACGCCGTCCCCGAAGCACTTCATTCACAGTTTGCCGCGACACCCCGAGAGCCTTGGCAAAACTCGATACTGTCAGCCCGTAATCGGACAAGAAATCCTCGCGCAGCATCTCACCCGGATGGGTGGGGCGAACCTTTCTTTCTCTGTTGTTGGGGATGCTCATATCACACCTCGCATCAGTGATAGTCTGTGACCTCAATATCATAGGCGTCGCCATTCACAAACCGAAAGCAAATCCGCCATTGATC
>PQAQ01000170.1:0-8558 GCA_003105305.1 Candidatus Methylomirabilota bacterium | reverse complement strand
GGTCTCGTACAACTCTTGCGTGTATCGATCGGCAAAAGTGTTGATCACACCTTAAGTGTAAACTGTCACGTGATGCTTGTCAATACCAATCCGGAATGACACCACATAACGTTCGCCATAACCGGCAGTGAAAAGCGGGGCGACGAAGGCGCGCCGCTTTTCACTGCCCGAGTTGATGGCGTTCTTAGGCATCCTTTTTCTTCCTCTTGGACTCGTTTTTTACAGCCTCGTGGACCTCTTGAAAGATAGCGCCCATTTCACCTTGAAACTGAGCGTGCTGGAGGAGGTTCGGTAAGCGAGGCGTGCGAATTTCCGGAGGAAATGAGATATTTGCGAATATTGGGTAAGGGATGCCTTCGACAGCATCCAATTGAAATTGAGAAGACAATGGATAAGAAGGTTTTCCAAATCTACCGATCAATACGTCCGTAATTTTCTGTTTATAGAGATCAGGCTTCAACTTAACGTATCGACGATTCACTCCCGGTAGGCGACTGGCCAGTTGAAACATCATGTCAGGTAGTAAGTCTAGGTTACTATAGTGAAGTATTAGAAGATTGAAGTTATCAAAGTAGTCGAAATCCCCGGGTGCATATAGCTGCTGCAACTTATCAACTCTTTTTCTTAGTAAGCACGAATGCACGAGGGCGGATGCACTATAGCTTTGAAAAGAACCATTGTCGTGATGCTTCCTCAGCAATTTAATTTCGTCAAACGCTTCATCAAAATCTCCGTACACCAGGTGTCGTTCAAGGCCGTAGTAGTAGACGAACACATAACCGATATCAATCTCGTTCGTCACATCGCATAGCCACCGCAAATAGGACCCCCTCTGCTCCGGAGTCATCTCACTATACGACGGAAAATAGGAAAGCCTTGGAACGTTTTTGGGCGACAACGGATCTACGGCTTGCAGCATTGAATATATGGTGCTTGGATCATCTGGCACGTCTTGCTTGAGGCCAACATCACCATGATCGGTGATGGAGATAGTAAATTGCAAACCAAAACCGTGCCCCTGCGGTTTGTCATGAGAAATAAAAAGAAGCTTTTTGCGATACGGCGGAATCTTATTTATCGCCGGCTGCGTTCTTGTTCGTGGTATCAGCTTGTTAAATATTGACATAGCGCGAGACTAACCCAGTATATTGCCTCACTATCATGTATGCTGATCAGCCTATCCTGCCTTACACTGCGAAGCGACCGTGCCACTTCCTCGTCATTGCGAGTGACCAGCGGGAGCGTGGCAATCTCACCGTATTTGGCCCTGCGAAGAACGATGAGATTGCTTCGGCTTCGCCTCGCAATGACGCGGGCGGGAGACTTTCGAGCCAATGACTGGTCAGAAGCGGGTACTGACCAAGTGGGTCAGGGCCATGGGTGCATCAGTAGCCGGTGACGTAGGGGAGGCTCCTGGCAACCCGGTCGATCTCATTTTCCGCCTCCAGCAAGACGCCTGTTGCGTTCCAGGTTCCGATCAGGAGTTGATTGCGAGCGCCGTCAGATAATAGAGCCGGGACGTTCCGCGTGTCGAAACGTACGACCCGATCTTCCAGATCCAGCACGATTTCGTGGTCGGGATGCTGCGCCACGAACTTGTTTAACCGGGCAAGGTCTCCGGAATTCAGGGCCAGGCAGGGGAGCCCGATCGCTGTGCAGTTGCCGAAAAAGATCTCGGCGAACGACTCACCTACGATGCCCCGGATGCCCCATCGCCTGAGCGCCTCCGGCGCATGTTCCCGCGAGGAACCGCAGCCGAAGTTCTGGCCGACCAAAAGTATCGTTGCGCCTTGGTGGCGGGGCTGGTTGAACGGGTGATCCGGCATCTGGCGGCGGTCGTCCTCGAAGACGTGCGCCTCAAGCCCCTCAAAGGTGATGGATTTCAGGAAGCGGGCGGGGATGATCCGGTCGGTGTCGATGTCGTTGCCGGATAGCGGAATAGCGCGACCGGAGATCCGGCGTCGAATATCATCCGGTCTCATGGCAGCATCTCTCTGACGTCTACGATCTGTCCTCGGATAGCGGCCGCTGCCACCATAGCCGGGCTCATGAGGAGCGTCCGGCCTATGGGACTGCCCATGCGGCCCTTGAAATTCCGGTTACTGGACGCGGCGCACAGCTCGCGGCCCGTCAGCTTATCCTCGTTCATGCCGAGACAGAGCGAACAGCCGGCCTTGCGCCACTCGAACCCGGCCGTCAGAAAGAGTTCGTGAAGTCCTTCCGCTTCAGCCGTCCGAGCCACTGCCTGAGACCCAGGAACGACGAGGGCCCGGAGCCCCTTCGCGATCTTTCGCCCTCGGACAACCTCGGCCGCCGCACGCAGATCGGAGAGGCGCCCGTTGGTGCAGGAGCCGATGAAGGCGACATCAATCGGTGTCCCGGCAATCGTCCGGCCCGGTTCAAGCGACATAAAGGCCAGCGCCTCGCTCCAGGCGATTCGATCGGCATCTGGCGCATTGCTCGAATCTGGAATCGGTTCAGTTACCCCGATCGACTGCCCGGGGTTGATGCCCCAGGTGAGCATCGGCTCAATCGAGGCGGCATCCAGGCGTACGACATCGTCGAAGGCGGCGCCCGGGTCGGTGGCCATACTCTTCCACCAGGCCACGGCCCGGTTAAACGCCTCGCCCGTGGGTGCGAAGGGGCGGTCCTTAAGGTACTCAAAGGTCGTCTCGTCGGGATTCACGTAGCCGACGCGCGCCCCGCCCTCGATGCTCATGTTGCAGATGGTCAGACGCTCCTCCATCGACATCACCTCAATCGCGGATCCGGCGTACTCATAGGCGTAGCCAACCCCGCCATTCACACCGAGCCTGCGAATGATCGTGAGAATCACATCTTTGGCGTACACGCCACGGGCCGGTTTCCCTTCTACGCGAATCTGTCGGAGCTTCGGCTTTGTCATCGCCAGGCACTGCGTGGCCAGGACATCCCGCACCTGGCTGGTGCCGATGCCGAACGCGAGGGCGCCCAGCGCCCCGTGGGTAGAGGTGTGGCTGTCGCCGCAGGCGACGGTCATCCCCGGCTGGGTGATTCCCAGTTCCGGCCCGATGACGTGGACGATCCCCTGCCGCTCGCTGTCCAGGTCGAAGAACGGGATGTCGAACTCGTTGCAGTTTCTCGCCAGATGGACGGCCATCTCCTCGGCCATGGCATCTGCAAAGGGTCTGGCCTGAGAGGCGGTGGGGACGATGTGGTCGATGGTTGCAAAGGTTCGCCCGGGGAAGCGAACCTTGAGCCCGGCCTCGCGCAACATCTGAAACGCCTGCGGGCTGGTCACCTCATGGATCAGGTGCAGGCCGATAAAGAGCTGCGTCTGCCCGGACGGCAGCGTCCGCACCGTATGCGCCTGCCAGACCTTATCAAGCAGTGTTTCCGCCATAGCAATCGTATTGTGCCAGATCAGCCCGGCACGCGCAAGTGCCGTGAGAAGAATCAGATGAAGCCGACAATTGTGGCAGGATTTGCTTTTACCAGGATCGTTGATAACGTTGACAAGTCATTGGAAACGGGAGAAAATCGACGTGACCTG
Organism: Candidatus Methylomirabilota bacterium; assembly: GCA_003105305.1. Taxonomy (GTDB): domain Bacteria; phylum Methylomirabilota; class Methylomirabilia; order Methylomirabilales; family Methylomirabilaceae; genus Methylomirabilis. Next base: position 5,026 of record PQAQ01000170.1, on the reverse strand, counting down.
CAGGGACGTCTCGAGTTGGTTGCAGACTCGGTTGAGGAACGAAACCCAACCCAAACGTAAAGGAGGCGACAGTGATGAAAACGCTGCTCAAGCTGTTTGCGGGGGTGTCGATGCTGGTCTTATCCGCCGGTTTGGTGTTGGCGGCCGAGGAGAAGCCGGCTCAGGGCGAGGCGAAACCGGGAGAGGCGGTAAAGACGGAGAGTCAAACACGACAGGTCCGAGGCAGCCAACTTATGACGGCTGAAGAGCGCGCAGAGCATCGCAAGAAGATGCGCGCCGCGAAGACTGCCGAGGAGCGGGAGCAGATCCGCAAGGAGTTTCATGAGCAGATGAAGGCGCGCGCGAAAGAGCGCGGCGTCACGCTTCCGGATGAGCCGCCGGCGATGGGTAGAGGAATGGGTCCCGGTCCGCGGCGCTGAGTGTTACGCGCCTGATACCGCGATCAGCCACATCACCGTGGCGGGGCAGTTTTCGAAGACACTGCCCCGCCACGGCACGGCATACCTCGGCGTCAGGTAAGCCGCCGGGGTAAGACAGTCGCCGGATTCGGCAATACAGATGGAACCATTACCGACATGAATGCAGCCCATGGGCGTACAGCCTGATATCAATGCTGCTACTAAAGCGATTGCGGACATCGCCGATCTGATCTCCCAGCATGCCGACCTCTCTCACGGTCAGGCCACTATCATCACCACGGCCGCGCAATGGCACGAGCTGGGCTTCCGCGCCGATAGCGACCTTCCCGATTGGCTTGCCGCCGGGTGGCTCAATCCGACTCTGGCCCGTGCCGCCGCCACCGCAGGCCTCACGCCGAAGCAAGCGGCCTCCGCAGCCGAACATGCGCTGGCTGACGACTACCTGACCTGGTGGGAGCGCGACGACAATCCCTACGCTGTCCACATTGCCGGCGAGATGGGCGAAGCGTGGGAGATCTATATCGATGAGACCTACCCTTCCCTCACCCGTACAAACCGCTATTCCTTCCGCGACCGCACCACATTCGCCGTCAAGGCGGCCTGCAGCGGCCTGCTCACTGTAAACTTTCCCGCGTTCGCCTCGCGCCGGAGACATGCCCAAGTTACGTAATCCCCACACCACGCAACGAACTCTGAATGCGAGGGTTATCACTTGGTGCCCCTGGACCTTTCCTTGACAGGCATCAGAACGGTTCCTATAATCTGCGCATCTCACAATTGGAGGCGCTGTGGAAGAACACAATCTATTGGTGATCGAGCGGTTGCGGAAGTTGGCGGAGCTCGAAGCGGCGGGCGTAGACGCCTATCCGGCCGGTTTCAAGGTTCGCCACCTCGCGGCTGACCTTCACCGGGAGCACGTTGTTCTTCCGGAAGAGGGGGATGGGACACCCGAGGTCGCCATCGCCGGTCGTCTGATGTCGTTGCGCCATCACGGCAAGGTGACCTTCGCCCACCTTCAGGATTCCTCCGGCAGGATTCAGATCTACCTGTCTCACGACGCGCTCGGCGCACAACTGTACGACCTCTGCAAGAGATTGCTGGATGTCGGCGATCACCTGGGGGTGGAGGGCGGACTCTTTCGGACGCGGACCGGGGAGCTGACGGTGCGAGCCGGCACGGTTCGCCTCCTGACAAAGTCACTGCGGCCGTTGCCGGAAAAGTGGCATGGGCTGACTGACGTAGAGACCCGTTTTCGGCAGCGGTACCTGGACCTGATTGTGAACCGGCAGGTTGCCGAGGCCTTCAGGAAACGCAGCCGTCTGATTGCGGAGATGCGCCGTTTCTTTGAGTTGAGAGGGTTTCTGGAGGTTGAGACCCCCATGATGCAGCCGATGGCCGGCGGCGCCATCGCGCGACCGTTTGTCACGCATCATAACGCCCTCGATATCAATCTGTATCTACGGATTGCCCCAGAACTCTATTTGAAGCGACTAGTCGTTGGAGGATTCGATCGGGTATTTGAGATCAATCGAAACTTCCGGAATGAGGGGATCTCCACCCAGCACAATCCCGAGTTCACCATGTTGGAGTTCTATCAGGCGTATGCCGATTATCAGGATCTGATGGCGCTGACGGAAGAGATGCTGGCGTCTTTGGCTAAAGAGATTGCGGGGGATCAGCAGGTGATGTATCAGGGGCAGCAGATCTCGTTTGCGCCGCCCTGGCCGAGGCTGACGCTGGAGGAGTCGCTCGTGAAGCTGGCCGGACTTGATGCGGAGGCGCTCAAGACTGACGAGGGTATTCGCAAGACCGCCGAACGTTTCGGGGTCCATATCTTGCCGGATTGGGGCAGGGGGAAGGTGCTGGCCGAGCTGTTCGATACGCTGGTAGAGCCGAAGCTCATTCAACCGACGTTTATCGTCGATTTCCCTACCGAACTCTCCCCGCTGGCCAAGGCGAAACCGGACGAACCGACAACCGTGCAGCGGTTTGAGCTGTTCGTGGGCGGGATGGAAATCGCGAACGCCTACACTGAGTTGAACGACCCGCGCGAGCAGCGCCGCCGCTTTCTCGACCAGTTGCGTCAGCGCGACCTGGGCGATCTCGAGGCTCACGGCCTGGATGAGGATTTTCTGCGGGCCCTGGAGTACGGGATGCCTCCGACCGCCGGTGAAGGGATCGGTATCGATCGGCTGGCGATGCTCCTGACCGACTCTCCATCTATTCGTGATGTCATCCTGTTTCCTCTCCTGAAGCCCGCCCAAGGCGAACAGGGCGGTACCGATGCCGTTTGAACTGTTCGTAGGACTTCGGTATCTGAAGGCGCGGCGCGGGCAGGCGTTTATCTCTCTGATCACGCTGATCTCCATCGGAGGCATCGCCCTCGGCGTCATGGCGCTCATTGTCGTTCTCGCGGTGATGAGCGGATTTGAGCGCGATCTTCGGAGTAAGATCCTCGGAACTAATGCGCACCTCTGGATCATCCGATATGGAGATCGAGGGATCGAAGAGCCGGACCGAATTATCGCGCGGGTCCGCGAGGTCCCGCACGTGGTCGCGGCCTCGCCCTTCACCTACCATCAGGTGATGTTGAGCACGGGCCGAGGGGCGGGCGGAGTCGTCCTTCGCGGCCTCGACCTCCAGTCTGCGCAAGAGGTGACGTCGTTGACCAACAGTTTTATCGAGGTCGATCCGGCGAGGCTCAAGGAACCGGCAGAGAGGAGCGGGTGGCGTCTTGACCCCGAGGGGATCATCATCGGGCGCGCCCTGGCAACAAATCTCGGCGTTGGGCTCGGCGGGAGGGTCAATGTCATTTCTCCCTTCGGCAATGTGCTGACACCATTCGGGCCGGCGCCTCGTATGCGAAGTTTCATTGTCGCCGGGATCTTCGAGATGGGTATGTATGAATATGACAGCGCCCTGGCCTACATCACGATCGCGGCAGCCCAGCAGCTTTTTCAGATGGGACAATCAGTGACCGGGCTTGAGGTCAAGGTGGACGACCTGTACATGGCCAAAGAGGTGGGCGCTGAGATCCAGCGGCGTCTCGGCTTTCCGTACGTCGCGAGGGACTGGATGCAGTTGCACCGCAACCTCTTTGCCGCCTTGAAGCTGGAGAAGCTTGCAATGTTTATTATCCTGACCATGATCGTGCTGGTGGCGGCGTTTAACATCGTGAGCACGCTGATCATGAAGGTGATGGAAAAAGGGGCAGAGATCGGCATCCTGAAATCGATCGGCGCGAGCTCCAGGAGTATCATGCTGATCTTTATGGTGGAGGGCGTCGTCATCGGACTTGTCGGCACTATCTTGGGAACCGCCGGCGGCGCGGCGATCTGCAAACTGCAGGAGACCTATAAAATCGTCAGGCTTCAGGGCGATGTCTACCTGCTGGATGCCGTCCCGATCCTGATGAAAGGGACCGACTTGGCCCTGATCGCCTCCTCGACGCTGGTCTTGAGTTTCCTTGCGACGCTCTACCCGTCCTGGCGGGCGGCCAGACTCGATCCGGTTGTCGCGATCCGTTATGAGTGAGTTGATCAGAGCGGATGGTATCTACAAGTCGTTCCAGATCGATGGCGGAACAGTCGAGGTCTTGAAGGGTGTCAACCTGGACATTGAAAAAGGAGAATTTATCGCCATCGTGGGGCCATCAGGAGCGGGCAAGAGCACGTTTCTGCATCTGCTGGGCGCCCTGGATCGCCCGACCGCCGGGGAGATTTGCTATGAGAACGCCCGCCTGAGCCACATGGATGAGAGGCGATTGGCCGACTTCCGCAACCGGTCCGTCGGTTTTATCTTCCAATTTCACCATCTGCTTCCGGAGTTTACCGCGTTGGAAAATGTGATGATGCCGCTGCTGGTGGCGCGGCGAAATCGATCAGAGGCGCGCGAGATCGCCGTTTCCCTGCTCGGGGAGGTGGGACTTGAGCCCAGGCTGGCGCATCGCCCTTCCGAACTCTCAGGCGGAGAGCAGCAGCGAGTGGCGATCGCCAGGGCCCTGGGCGCCTCGCCCAAGGTCATCCTGGCGGACGAACCGACCGGCAATCTTGATACCAAGACGGGGGACGCCACCTTTGAGCTGCTGCATCGGCTGAACCGGGAACGCGGACTGACCTTTGTGATGGTCACGCACAATGAGAAGTTAGCCCATCGGTCGGATCGGATCGTGACAATATTGGACGGTCGAATCGTAGAGACAGCTTGAAATTCTTGACGGATCGGCTATACTCGGCATATCGGTAACGTCAAGGCCTGAAGAAGGGGAGTGAAGAGATGTTCGAGCGATTTACAGAGCGAGCGCGCAAGGTCATTATCCTAGCCCGCGAGGAGGCGATTCGCCTCGGGCACAACTTCGTCGGCACCGAGCACCTGCTGCTCGGATTGATCCGAGAAGGGGATGGCCTCGCGGTGGCGATTCTCAAAAAGCTGAACGTGAACATTTCCGCGGTGAAGGGGGAGATCGAGAAGATCGTTTCGGTCGGCTCTGAGTTCAGCCCCGCCGGTGAGATCCCCTTTACACCACAGGCCAAGAAGGTGTTGGAATATGCCATCGCCGAAGCCAGATCGCTCGGACATAACTATATCGGCACCGAGCACCTGCTGCT
>PQAQ01000169.1 GCA_003105305.1 Candidatus Methylomirabilota bacterium | reverse complement strand
CTGGGCGCCGGTCCCACAGAGAAACGCCTCGTCGGCCACATACAGCTCCGTCCTGCCGATGGGTCGTTCGATCGTCTCGATACCCAGCTCCTCACGCGCGAGTTCGATCACCGTGTCGCGCGTGATCCCTTCCAAGATATCCTCCGACAGGCCAGGCGTAATCAACCTCCCGTCCCTGACGAGAAAGATGTTCTCTGCCGACCCCTCCGAAATGAAGCCCGCTTCGGTGAGGAAGATCGCCTCGTCGTAGCCGTGTTCAAGGGCCTCGGTCTTGGCCAGGGCCGAGTTGACATAGCCGCCGGTGACCTTGCAGCGCGCCGGGATGGCGTTGTCGTGAATCCGACGCCAGGACGAAAGGCCCACCTTGATTCCGCTTGAGACGTTAATATAGTCGCCGAGCGGCAGCGTGTACATGGCCAACCCGCTGGGATAGCCGACAAACTTCGGGCCGATCCCATCCGAATCGACATACGCAATCGGCCGGATATAGGTATCGGTCTCYGGACGGTTTCGTCTGAGCAGCTCAAGGGTAATTTCCGACAACTCCTTCACATCCTTGCCGATGGTCAGCTTCAGAACGCGGCAGTTCCTGAGCAGTCGGACATAGTGTTCCGCCAGGCGAAAGACATAGAGCTGCCGCTCATCCGGATTCCAGTAGGCTCGGATCCCCTCGAAGATGCCGGTTCCGTACTGGAAGGTATTGTTCTGGATGCTGACCCTAGCCTGATCAAGCGGAACGAACTGCCCTTTGAAATACGCATACGTCATGGGCTTCCCCTCTCTGTGCGGCTCCAGCGTAATGCCGGGCTCAACCTAACCGGAATCCAATGAAAAGTCAACAGGTTTTGGAGATCGTAACGGGCGAATCCCCTTGACTCGCCGCGGGTTTGACGCTATAAGACGAAAAGTCCCCGAAATGCAAGGAGTGGAGTATGCTACACGGTCGGACCATCGGATTTATCGGCGCCGGTAATATGGCCGAGGCGATGATACGCGGTCTGCTCGAAGCCGGGTTGGTAGCCGCAGATCAGATCATTGCGTCGGACATCGTTGAGGCAAAGCGGCAGCAGGTCGCTCTGCGCTACGGCATCCAGACTGTGGCAAATGGCCGCGACGCCGCGCTGAAGGCATCGATCCTGATTCTGGCCGTCAAGCCTCAGGATATGGAGGCAGCGCTGCAAGAGATCGCCGCTGCGGTAGACACGAACAAAACGGTCGTCTCGGTGGCCGCCGGCATCACGATCGCCTTTATCGCCGAGCGGCTGCCCGCCGGGGCGCGGATCGTTCGCGCCATGCCCAACGCCCCGGCCCTGGTTCTGGCCGGCGCCGCCGGCATTGCCAAGGGTGAGCACGCCACAGTCGAAGATCTGCAGATTGCAGAAGCGATCTTTGCCTCGGTCGGCAAAGCGGTGATTGTCGAGGAAAAACACCTGGACGCCGTAACGGGGCTGAGCGGCAGCGGTCCGGCCTATGTCTTCCTGTTTGTTGAGGCGCTGGCCGACGCCGGTGTCAAGGTAGGGCTTGCGCGTGATGTGGCGAGACTCTTGGCGACTCAGACCGTCCTGGGCGCCGCCAGGATGGTTCTGGAAAGCGGACGCCATCCAGCCGAGCTGAAGGACATCGTCGCCTCACCCGGCGGTACGACGATTGCCGGGCTGTATGCCCTGGAGCGCGGCGGGTTGCGCGGCACTCTGATGGAAGCGGTTGAAGCGGCCACGATTCGATCTCGGGAGCTGGGCGGGAGATAATGACCATGCCGTTTGTCGCCTACTTTATCGATGCATTTGCGTCCGTTCTGAATACCGTGTTATGGATCTATACCTGGATGTTTATTATCCGGGCTGTAATCTCCTGGGTCAGCCCCGATCCGTGGAACCCGATTGTCCAGTTCCTGGCTCGCGCCACCGACCCGGTACTGCGGCCGATTCAGCAAATGATCCCGATGTGGCGATTGGGAATAGATATCTCCCCCATTATTGCGATTCTGGGGCTTCAGTTTATCCAGCGGTGGCTCGTGCCGTCCCTCCAGGAGCTGGCCTGGACCCTTAGCCGATGATTCTGGTTCAACAGGATGGCGCGACCGCCTCCTTTCGGATCCGCTTGCAACCGAAGGCCTCCCGCGATACCATCGTTGGCGAGGTTGACGGGATTCTGCGACTCTGGGTGACTGCGCCGCCGGTGGAAGGCCGGGCCAACGAGGCCTGCCTCCGCCTACTTGCCAAGGCCCTCGACCTGCCGATCTCCCGACTTCGAATCGGTATCGGAGAGCACGCCCGCGTAAAAACCATCCGGGTGACCGACGCCTCTGCCGATCTCCTGCGCACTACACTCAGTAACCTGCTTGAGCGCTTACATTACTAGCCCCCCAGAGTGGTACACACAGCCATGATCAAGACGGTGTCCTCTTGCCTGCAATACAGAGGAAGTCGGACTTGACTCGAACCCGCGTATTTCCTATACTTCTGTCGGTTTCAAGGGTATGGAGCGCGGGCGGATAGGCGTGAGCCGCTCGCAACTTTAGATCGGCTGAGCAGAGAGAACCAATGGATCGAAACCTGGCGCTTGAACTGGTACGGGCAACTGAGATGGCCGCTATTTCGTCGGCCCGTTGGATGGGATTGGGCAATCCGAGCGCGGCGGAGCAGGCGGCTATCGACGCGATGCGCCACGCCTTTGACAACGTCAGTTTTCGGGCTTCCATCGTCATCGGCAAGGGGGAGCACGGCACAACGCCGACTCTCTATGTCGGAGAACTGCTTGGACAGGGTGATGCCCCAGAAGTGGACCTGGCGCTGGACGCTGTTGAAAGCGGGGCGATTGTGGCCAACGGTCGCCAGAATGCCATTTCGGTTATTGCCGCCGCCGAGAAGGGGTCGCTGCGTCAGGTGCCGGATGCCCATATGGAAAAAATCGCCGTCGGGCCCAAGGCGGCTGGCGCGATCGATATCACGGCCCCGCCGGAAAAGAATCTTCGCGCTATTGCTGAAGCCATGAATCGCTCTGTAGAGGATATTACAGTGGTCATCCTTGACCGACCTCGCCATACCGATCTGGTGAGACAGGTCCGCGGGATCGGCGCGCGCATCAAACTGATCCAGGATGGCGATCTGTCGGCGACCGTAGCGGTGGCGTTTGAAGGGACCGGTGTCGACGTCCTCATGGGCGTCGGGGGGGCGCGAGAAGGCGCGCTGGCGGCGACGGCGCTTCAATGTATCGGGGGCGACATGCAGGGTCGCTTGAAGCCGCTGACCGAAGAGGAGGCGGAGCAGGCGT